>JAYVTJ010000264.1:0-10608 GCA_043774415.1 Fimbriiglobus sp.
GGGGCTCGAAGACTCGACCCACCCTACAGGGCGCCCTTCCGTAAAACAACCGCTGGGATCGACCGACCTCTGCGGAGCCACGCGTGCGCTTCCTGTTTCTCGGAGACATCGTCGGCGCGCCGGGCGTCGCGGCCGTGCGGAAGCTGCTGCCCGGCCTCCGCAAGTCCGAGGGGCTGAGCTTCGTCGTCGCCAACGGGGAAAACGCCACCAACGGCTCCGGCCTCAGCCCCAAGGATTATCGGCAACTGCGCGCAGCCGGCATCGATGCGATCACGCTCGGCGATCACATCTACAAGAAGCAGGAAATCGCCGAGGTCATGGCGAACCCGCTCGAACCAATTTGCAAGCCGGCGAACTTCCCGGCCGAAGCCCCCGGCCTCGATCGCGTGGCGCTGACAGTCAACGGCGAGTCAATCGTCGTGATCTCGCTGCTGGGACGCACCTACATGCGCTCGGTCGATTGCCCCTTCGCCGCGGCCGATCGCGTTTTGAAGTCGCTCCCCGCCGGACCGCGCATCGTCCTCGTGGACATCCATGCCGAAGCGACGGCCGATAAGTATCTGATGGCCCACCACCTGAAGGGCCGCGTGACAGCCGTGCTCGGGACGCACACCCATGTGCCGACGGCCGACGAGCAGATCCTCCCCGGCGGCACCGCCTTCCAGTGCGACGTCGGCATGTGCGGGCCGTACGACAGCATTCTGGGCCGCCGCATCGACCGCGTGCTGAGTACGGCGATCACGTTCATCCCGAGCAGCTTCGACGTGGCGACGGGCGATGTACGTTTGTCCGGTACGATTGTGGAATTGGATCCGGCGACAGGGTTGGCGACGGGGATTCGGCGGATGCAGTGGAAGGATTGCGACTCATAATTCTTTCCGATTCCCCCTCTCCGTTTCGGAGAGGGGGTTAGGGTGTGAGGTCTGGCCTGACAAAAATAACGGCCTTCATCATCGTGCGGGGAGACCTCACCCCCCGGCCCCCTCTCCGAAACGGAGAGGGGGAGTAAGATCAGCCCTATGACCACCATCCCCGTCGAACTCGGCGAACGGCGCTATCCCATTCAGATCGCCTCCGGGTGGAGCGCGGGCATCGGAGCGTTCGCGCGCTCCTGCGCGCCGAAGTCCGAACTCGCGCTCATCGTCACCGATGAAAACGTCGATCCGCACGCCGAGGCGCTGGTGACCTCCCTGAAATCGGCCGGGTTCCGCACTTCGACCGTCATCCTGCAGCCGGGGGAAGAGACCAAGTCGTTGGCGTGGGCCAACGAACTCTACGACGAACTCGCCGAGCTGAACGCCGACCGCCGCACGCTCATCGTCGCCCTCGGCGGCGGCGTCATCGGCGACCTCGCCGGCTTCGCCGCGGCGACCTACAACCGCGGCCTCCCGCTTTTCATGGTGCCGACGACGCTCCTTGCGATGGTCGATTCGAGTGTCGGCGGGAAGGTCGGCATCAACCACGAGCGCGGCAAGAATCTGATGGGCGCCTTCCACCAGCCGGCGGGCGTCGCCATCGACCTCGACTATCTGAAAACGCTCCCCGAGCGCGAGTACGTGAGCGGCTTGGCCGAGGTCGTGAAGTACGGCGTGATCCTCGATGCGGGGTTCTTCGAGTTCCTCGAGCGCTCGGTGGCGCCGATTCTCGCCCGTGATCCGGCGGCGCTCGAAACCGTCGTGGCGCGGTCGTGCGAATTGAAAGCGCAGGTGGTTCAGAGGGACGAGCGCGAGGAAACGGGCCTGCGGGCGAAGCTGAACTACGGGCACACCTTCGCCCACGCCTTCGAGATCGCGGCGGGCTACGGCACCTGGCTGCACGGCGAAGCGGTGTCGGCCGGGATGGTCTGCGCGGCGAAGCTGGCGGAGGAGTTGGGCCGCGTACCGGCGGAGTTCACCGCGCGGCAGACCGCGCTGCTCGAAGCCTTCGGCCTGCCGACACAAGTGCTTCCGGAGTGGGACGCAGACGAGATGATCGCGACGATGCGGCGGGACAAGAAGTCGGTGAGCGGGAAGCTGCGCTTCGTGCTGCCATCCGGAATGGGGAATGTGGAACTCGTGGACGGCGTGGATGAGGCGGCCGTGGAGAAGGTTTTGTCGTAGGGCGTGGTCGAGTCTGCGAGACCCGCCGCTCACGGAGGGTAGGCGGCGGGTCTCGCGGACACGACCACGCCCTACGGCTTCGCCCAACCCTCAATGCCCCCGTCAGATCGCCCCGCCCCCGCCGATAGAGCGCTTCGGGCAATCGGATCAAATCCCGCCGAAGGCCCGCTCGCATCCGGCAGGGTTTCGCCAGCCCGCACAACCCCTCCGCACCAGCCGGCGCAACCCATCCGGCTTCGCTCACCGGCGCGTCGCGGAAAGCGGGCGCACCCGGCGCAGGCTGCGGAAGCGCACGCAAAACCCCTTCCTTTTCAGGCTTCCCGGGCACCCTCCGCTTGGCCGAACCCCCGGAATGGGTCATTCTAATCCAAGCATACCGGACACCGTCGGTCGTCGGACTCGCCTAAACGGAAAGGCGGGCGCGGACGGCGGGCACGATGCGGACCCCGAACGGAGCGGATCATGAGCATGCGATGGGTGAAGGTGTGTACGATGACGGCGGTGTTCGCCGGCGTGTTCGGGGCCTCGACCCTGTCCGCGGCCGACGACAAGAAGGAGCCGGGGCTGACCCCGGTCCCGACCGCTCCGGCCCCCGCGCCGACGGCCGGCGTCGTCACGGGCAACTGCGGCCCGGTGTACAAGACGGTCAAAGTCACGGAGATGGTTCCGACCACGGTCGCGGAAACGCGCAACGTGTGGAAGAACGAACTCCGCACCGAGACGTACACGGCGTACAAGAACGAGATGGTCGCCGAGCAGCAGACCCACAACGTGACGGTCAACCGGATGGTGTCCGAAACCGTCATGGAAGCCCGCACGAGCTGGGTCAGCAAGAACGTCACGACCATGGAACCCAAGACGACTTGGGTGAGCAAGCCGGTCACCACGATGGTGACCAAGACGGTGACCGAGCGGGTGCCCGTCACGAAGACCGTCACGGTCAACGAGACGCACTACACGACGGAATCGGTCACGGAGATGAAGTCCAAGACCGTGCACAAGTGGGTTTCGACCCCGGTGTGCAAGGAAGTCGGCCCGAAGCTGTGCGACCGCTTCAAGGGCTTCTGCGATCCGTGCGCGGTGCCCTGCCCCCGGACGGTGACGACCTGCAAGAAGGAACGCGTCTGCGAAACCGTCTGCGAACCGGTCACGGTCTGCAAGAAGGTCGCCCACTGCGTCCCGGTGACCAAGCAGGTGTGCAGCTACGAGTGCGTGAGCAAGCAAGTCACCTGCCCGGTGACGACCTGCGTCAAGGAATGCGTCACGACCCAGTGCCCCGTGACCCGCTGCGTGAAAGAATGCGTCACGAGCATGGTCCCGGTCTGCAAGACCAAGTGCGTGTCCGAAGTCGTCGCCAAGACCTGCACCGTCAACGTCTGCAAGAAGGTCGCCTACCCGTGCACCCGCACCGTGTGCGTCCCGGTCTGCAGCACCGTGACGGTCAACGTCTGCAAGATGGTGCCGACCTGCGTCGAGAAGCAAGTGCTCGTCTCGAACGGTAGCGGCTGCGGCAACGGCGCCGGCTGCGGCGCCCCCGCCTGCGGGGCTCCGGCCTGCGGCGACGCCTGCGGCAGCGGCTCCAAGGGCTTGGGTCTCAAGGACAAGCTCTGCGGCATGCACAGCGCCATGAAGGATCGCGTCGGCGGCGCGTTCTCGAAGATCCGCAGCTGCGGCCACCGCACCTGTGCGACCCCGAGCTGCGACCTCGGCTGCGGGGCCCCGGCCTGCGGCGGCTGCAAGTAGCGCAAGGATGACCGGAGAGTGGATTCCGTCCCCTCTCCCCACACTCCGGCCCGGTCCCGCAGCGATGCGGGGCCGGGTTTTTTCGTTCCGACTTGACCCGGTCGAACCCACGGGCGTATCATTCCCTCATGCGACTCCCCTTCGGAAATCCTGCGGCCGCAGGCCGGCGCACCTTGGCGTGGCTCGCCCTGGCGCTCGCCGTACTGTTCGCGGCGGATGCGCCGGGGATCTGCGGGGTGTTCGCGGCGCCCGGCTTGTGCGAAGGACCGGCGGAAGAAGAAGACGGGGACGTTCGGGACGCGCATCTCCTCGCCGCGCGACCCGAGGGCGTCCGGATTCGCGACCGCTCGGCTCGCCCCATCCGAATACTGCCCCCGGCGACCGTCTCGCTTTCTCGGCCGATGCTTTATGCCGATCCCGGCCCCTTCGATCGCGGCTTGAGTCCCCGGCTGCGCTGTTAGGCACCGCACTTCGCTCCCCGGTTCCCCGATCGCATTTCGGCGGGGAAATTCCCCTCCCATTCATCACCGCCCGATCCCGCCTCCGCGCGCCGTCCCCCGAGGATCGGCACCGGGGCGACGGATCGTGCGGACGGGTATCGCTATCATGATCGCTCTCCAATCTCTCTCCGGCCGTACCGGTCCGGAGACTCACCGCGGGCGCGTCGCGCTCGCCGCCGCCGGGGTCGCCGGGTACGGCGGATTCTTCGCCGACGCCCGCATCCGGCGGGCGATCGCTCTGGCGAACGCCTACGCGGAGGCGCAGGTGCCGGTTGCCGAGGTCGTGAGTGCGCTCGGGGGAGTCGAGCGCGCCGCTGCGGAAGCCCGAGTGCGGGCGGCGGCGCCGGTCTGGACAATTGTGGAAGGCCGGCGAGCCGCTGCGGCAGTACGCGAGGCCCGGGCGGCCGAGGAAGTGGCCGAAGTGCTGGGTGGCGCCTTGGATTCGGGCGGGTGCTTCGCAGCCGTCCCCCCGGTGCTCGACCCGGCGTGGCTCACGTCCGACGCGGTGGGGATCGCCGGCGCCATCGTCCGCGACGGGCCGGGCGATCTCCTGCCGATTCTCGCGGACGCGCTGGAAGATGCGGGGTGCGTCGATCCGGCGATCCTGCTGCACTGCCGAGGGGCGGAACCGCACGCCCGCGACTGCTGGATCGCCCGACGGATCTTGGAATCCGCCGCAATTCCGGAGGAGGGAGCATGAACGAGCCGACTTCCGGACGGGGGCTACTCCGCGACGCGAAAGCGGGTTTGGTGGTCTCGCTGGTGGCGCTGCCGCTCTGCCTCGGCGTCGCCCTCGCGTCCAACGCGCCTCTGTTCTCGGGGCTGATCTCGGGCGTGCTGGGCGGCATCCTCGTCGGCCTGCTCAGCGGATCGCGCACCAGCGTGAGCGGGCCGGCGGCCGGCCTCACCGCCGTCGTCGCCGCACAGCTCCTCCTCCTCGGCTCCTTCCCCGCCTTCCTGCTCGCCGTCGTGCTGGCCGGGCTGATCCAGATCGGCCTCGGCTTGGCGCGGGCCGGCTTCATCGCCGCGTTCTTCCCGTCGAGCGTCATCAAGGGTCTGCTCGCCGCCATCGGTGTCATCCTGATCCTCAAGCAGATCCCGCACGTCGTCGGCCACGACCCCGATCCCGAAGGGGACATGGCCTTCAGTCAACCCGACCTCCACAGCACCTTCGGCGAACTGCTCGACCTGCTCGACGACTTCCAGTACGGCGCCGCGGCCATCGGCCTCGCTTCGATCGCGATCCTCGTCGTCTGGGACCGCTGGAAGTGGCTGAAGGAATCGCCCGTCCCGGCGGCGCTCGTCATCGTCGTCTTCGGCGTCGCGATGCGCGGGCTGTTCCGGCTCATCGGCGGCCCGCTGGAGATCGAAGCGAGCCACCTCGTGCAGGTTCCCGTGGCCGACGACGTCGAGGCGTTCCTCGGCTTCCTCCAGTTCCCCGACTTCGCGCAGTTGGGCAACCGCACGGTCTACATCGCGGCGATCACCATCGCCATCGTCGCGTCGCTCGAAACGCTGCTGAACCTCGAAGCCGTGGACAAGCTCGACCCGCAGAAGCGGCAGTCGCCCCCGAGCCGCGAGCTGATCGCGCAGGGGGTCGGCAACACGGTGTCGGGGCTGATCGGCGGACTGCCGATCACCTCCGTGATCGTCCGGAGTTCGGTGAACATCAACGCCGGCGCGCGCTCCAAACTCTCGACGGTCGTGCACGGCGCGCTCCTCCTCGGCAGCGTGGCGCTGCTGCCGGCGTGGCTCAACCTCATCCCGCTCTCGTGCCTCGCGGCCATCCTGCTGATGACCGGCATCAAGCTCGCCAGCCCGGCGCTTCTGAAGGAGACGTGGCGGGCGGGATGGAATCAATTCGTGCCCTTCGCCGCGACCGTGATCGCCATCGTCTTCACCGATCTCCTCATCGGCGTCGTGATCGGGCTGGTCATCGCGGTCGCCAACATTCTGCGCAGCAACGTCCGGCGACCGCTCCGCACGTACGTCGAGAAGCACATCGGCGGCACGGTGACGCGCATCGAACTGGCGAACCAGGTGAGCTTCCTGAACCGGGCCGCACTCGAAGGCGCGCTGCAGACGATCCCCGCCGGTGGCCATGTGCTCCTCGATGCGCAGGGGACCGATTACATCGACCCGGACATTTTGGAGCTGATCCGCGACTACAAGGACGCCGTCGCTCCGCCGCGCGGCGTCGAAGTGAGTCTGCTCGGCTTCCGCGAGAAGTACCGGCTCGAAGATCGGACGCAGTTCGTGGATTACTCGACGCGTGAGCTGCAGAGCGCCCTGACGCCGGGCCAGATCCTGGCGCTGCTGCGCGAAGGGCACGAGCGCTTCCGCTCGAACCGGCCGCTCACGCGCGACTTCGCCCGCCAGAGGACCGCGACGGCGGAGGGGCAGCACCCGCTCGCCGTCATCATCTCGTGCATCGACTCGCGGACGCCGGCGGAACTGCTGTTCGACCTCGGCGTCGGCGACATCTTCGGCATCCGCCTCGCGGGGAACATCTCCGGCCAGAAGGTTCTCGGCAGCGCCGAATACGCCTGCGCGGTCGCCGGGGCCAAGCTGATCCTGGTGCTCGGCCACACGCGCTGCGGCGCCGTCACGGCGGCCGTCGAGATGAGCTGCTCGAACGCGTCGCCGCAGGAGGCGACCGGCTGCGACCATATCGGCTTCATCGTGGACGACATCCGCGCTTCGGTCGATGCGTCGGACTGCGCGGGGTACCATTCGCGGCCCGATGCCGAGAAGGGCGCCATCGTCGATGCCGTCGCGCGGCGGAACGTGCTGAAGACGGTGGAGACGATCCTCCACGACAGTCGGACGCTGCGGGCGATGGTGTACGAGGGGAAGATCGCGGTGGTCGGCGCGCTCTACGATGTGGCGACGGGGGAAATCGAGTACCTGATCGCGCAGGGGGTGAACGCGGCGGAGGCGAATGGGAGGGATCCACATCCTCACCCCGAGTGAAGCGGATCGCGAGAAGCTCATTGGCGCCTCCGGATCCGCGGCGACACTCTCCCACCGGCCTTTCGCGACGGAATGTGAGCGGGGGTTGCACCGATCATTTCGCGAGCTTCTCCATCACGTGCGCTCCGGCGGGTTTGAGCACCTTCACCCGTTCGGCGTTGAGTCGGATGTAGCCCTCCCACTTCGCGGGCACTTCGGTGTCGAGGAAGATCGCTTCGACCGGGCACTCGGGGATGCACGCCCCGCAGTCGATGCAGTCGTCGGGGTCGATGTAGAGCTGCCGGTCATCGCCGTAGAAGCACTCGCACGGGCAGACGACGACGCAGTCGGTGTACTTGCAATTCACGCACGGCTCGGTCACGACATGGGCCACGAGGCACCGCCTATTCCGGATGGGGTCGGGGACGGCGGTCGGTCAATGCACTCCCCGTGCCGGCGAGAAAGGACTGAAATTCGGGTGTTCTCCGGAGTGCGGACGATGGGATTTGGCCGGGTGACCAAAGGGCGTCACTGCTTATAGGGTCGTCCAGCCGCTCTCCGCGCGGGCGAGCCCGTGTTTCCGCATCTTGCCGTACAGCGTCGTCGGGTTGAGCCCGAGGCGGTGGGCCGCACCGCCCGGCCCGTAGATGCGCCCGCCGGCGGCGCGGAGCGCATCGAGGATGCGCTCGCGCTCCTGGGCGGCCCAAGTCTTGGCCGTCTCGCTCGCCGAGGCGCCGACCACCCACCCCGGATCGAACGCGAGGTCGGCGCCGTCGGTCAAGATCACGGCGCGCTCGATCAGGTTTTGCAACTCGCGGACGTTGCCCGGCCAGTTGTGGGATGCGAGCGTCGCCAGTGTCGAAGGAGTGATGCGCGGGAGCGGGCGCCGGTGCTTGGTGGCGAAGTGTGCGACGAAGTGACCGGCGAGCGCGGCGATATCGCCGGTGCGGTCGCGCAGCGGCGGGACGGTGATCGGGAAGATGTTCAGCCGATAGAAGAGATCGTCTCGGAATTGCCCCGCTTTCACCGCGGCCGTGAGATCCCGGTTCGTCGCGGCGATGAGCCGGATGTCGATGGAGATCGGGGTGCCGCTGCCGACCCGCTCGACCGTCCGCTCTTGCAGCACCCGGAGCAGGGAAACTTGGGCTTCCCGCGGCATCTCCCCGACTTCGTCGAGGAAGAGCGTTCCGCCGTCGGCCTGTTCGATCCGCCCCGCGCGCTGCTTGGCGGCGCCGGTGAAGGCCCCGGCTTCGTGGCCGAACAATTCGCTCGCGATCAGCCCCGGTGCGAGGGCCGCGCAGTTCACGGCGACGAACGCGCGCTTCCGCCGTGGGCTCTGCTCGTGAATCGACCGGGCGATCAGCTCTTTCCCGGTACCCGTCTCGCCGAGAATGAGCACCGTGGCGTCGGTCGGTGCGACCCGCGCCGAGGCCCGTCGCACCGCGTCCAGACCGGCGCTCGACCCGACGAGCGGGCGCTGTTCGGAGTTCATGGTGTTATGGCGGGGGTCGTTTGTCGGAGGAATGGGGATTATCTTCGGAATGGGACGGAGGACAAGCTTGGCGGACGCAGAAACCGGGGTGATGCCTCCCGCCCGACGGAGTAGAATAGTCGCAAGTTCCGGAGAAGAAGCATGTCCGTCGCTGTTGCGCCTCTCGATTCGGCCGAAGTCGCCCGCCTGGGCAAAGAGATCTACGCCCGCGTCGTCATGCCGGAGCTGCGTCCGGAAGACCATGGGAAATTCGTGGTCGTGGATGTTGTCAGCGGAGATTACGAAATCGACGCCGACGACTACACGGCCTCGAAGCGATTGCGGGAGCGTCGCACCGCGGGCGAGTTCTGGATGATGATGGCCGGTTTCCCCACTGCTTATCGCTTCGCGGGGGTCCGATGTTCCGCGGCAGTGTGCTCTCCGGTCGGGGGCCGGTCGTCCCGCTTTTGATCCGGGGGCCGACCGGTGCGGAATTGGATGTGAATGCGGTCGTGGACACGGGCTTCACCGCAGTGCTGACTCTGCCGGTTCCGATTGTCTCGGCTCTCGACATGGTTCTCAATTCCAGAGGCGAGCTGGTCTTGGCTGACGGCACCATTCGACCCTTTGACCTTTACTCCGCCGAAGTCCTCTGGGATGGCAATTGGGTTCCGGTTTTGGCCTCGGCCCTCGGCGACGACGTGCTCATCGGCATGCGGATGGTCGACGGGCACCGCGTGATCATTGATGCGGTGCCCGGCGGCGCCGTCGAAATCGTCCGCCTGCCGTAATCCGGGCCAGTCTCACTCGTCGCTCATGGCCATTTCGAAATCGGCGACGCCGACTCTCAGGCAGAGCTGCTCGAACGTCTCTTCGTGATCGTCGGTCGTGTGGTGGAGATGCTCGGCATCCGAAATGAGCGGCAGATCCTTGCGGCGGCGGACGCCGAAATCGCGCAGAACCCGGCGGAAGGGATTGATCTTCGTGGCGTAGATATGCAGAAGCTTGTGCTCGTCGAACTGGACTTCCATGCGGCCGCGCGCACTCAGCACCGCGACCCCGGTACACCCGTCGTTCAGCAAGAGGTCTTCGAATTCGCAGAAGTGGCTCGCGAGCACCGGCCGGTCGATGTGCGTCCGGCGGTAATCCATGTGGTCGTCGGCATCCCGGCCGTGGCTCGTTTCGAGGACGACATGCACCGAATCGCCGAGCGGATCGAGCAGCGCCAAGAAGCAGTCCATGAGGTTCTCGGCCGATACGGCGGCGGAGATCATGGGCAGCTTCAAACCGGCTTTGCGGTCCCGGTAAACTTGGAGGGTGTAGCCCTGCCGGGGGCGGATGGGCAGGCTCGGCCCCGGCCGCACGGCATCGGTGAGGGTGAAGCTGCCGTAGGTCTTCCGGTTCAGATGATCCGTCCAGGATTCCGCGTTCACGAAACATCCTCGCTTCGGCTATTGCTGAATTCCCGTTGCCCGGGGAGGGCGGCTGCGGGAAGATGCGGGAGGCTGCCGGACAAGGTGCGGATCGGACTCCGGTACCTTACCAGCCTTTCCGGCCGGGCGGCATCCCTCGGGCGTCGTATTCTAGCGCCGATGGCTCCACAGTAGCACGGATTGCCCGATTATGCCGGGATTCCAGACTGCACGTTCGATACCGATGGTTGAGGTGTGCCGGTTTGCCCCGCACGCACGGACGCGGCACTCGCCCGCTAGCGGCGGACGCAGACTGTCGATAAAGTTGGAGTATGAAAGAGACCTCACCCCCCGGCCCCCTCTCCGAAGCGGAGAGGGGGTGACTCCGCGCTACCGTAGGTCATGCTCTGCGTGACGGGCCCGTCACGCAG
>JAYVTJ010000265.1:0-1577 GCA_043774415.1 Fimbriiglobus sp.
TTTTTGTCCGCCGTGATGTACAGCGTGCTGCCGTCGTCGCCGAAGCCGCAGTTCGCCGTCGGCACGCCCGTCGCCAGGGTGCCGAGGTGCTTGCCGGTCTTGTCGAAGATGTAGACGCCGCCTGGACCCGTCGCGAAGAGGTTCCCGAGCGTGTCCACCTTCATGCCGTCGGGCAAGCCCGGCTTCTTGTCCTTCACGGCGGCGGTGCTGTCGAAGAATACTTTGCCTTCGCCGAGGGTGCCGTCGGCCTTCACCGGGAAGGCTTTCCAGTTCGCCTGTTCCGGATCGGAGTTCGCCACGTAGAGCGTCTTTTCATCGGGCGAGAAGCAGATGCCGTTGGGCCGCGTCATCTCTTTCGTGAGGAGCGTGAGTTCGCCTTTCGGCGTCAGCCGGTAGACTCCTTGGAAGTCGAGTTCTTTGCCCTTGTCCTTCATCTGATCGGGCAGTCCGTACGGCGGATCGGTGAAGTAGATGTCGCCGTTCTTGCGGATCGAGAGATCGTTCGGGCTGTTCAACCGCTTTCCGTCGTACTTATCGACGAGCGTGACGAACTTGCCGTCGACGAACTTCGACACCCGGCGGTCGCCGTGCTGGCAGAGGATCAGCGTGCCGTCCTTGTCGAGGGCCAAGCCGTTGGAGCCGGGTTCCTTGCCGGTGAATTTCTCCTTGCCGGTGTAGCCGCTCGGCTTGAGGAACTCTTTGAGGCCGTCCTTCTCGCTCCACTTCCAGATCATGTTCTTCGGGATGTCCGAGAAGAGGACGTGGCCGCCCTCCTTGCCTTTGACCCAGACGGGCCCTTCGGACCAGTCGAAGCCGCCGGCGAGGATTTCGATGATGGCGTCCTTCGGGATGATCGCATCGAGCGCGGCATCTTTGCGGTCGATGGTGCCGAGGGTCATTGGCTTCTTGTCTTCGGCGGAGGCGGGGAGAGCCAGCGCGAGGGCGAACAGGGAGAGGGCGAACCGGGCGGACATGGGGCGGGCTCCAGCGGGGCGGATGGGGAGGATGGCGCGGGAATGCGGGCGACTACCCACACTCTACCGCAGGCGCCCGGCGGTACAAGCGGATTCATCCGGCGAATTCGTCGGTGCAATCGCACTTTGCGATAGGCCGGGCACGGTCGGTCGAGTAGGATTGCCGAATTCGAAAATCGGATGCCGGACCCGGGGAGCGTTCATGCGCGATGAATACATCATTATGGCGGTGGCGTGGGCCGTCGTGGGAGTCTGGATCGCTTTCGTGATCTTCATGAACCGCAGGATGCATCCCGCGGCGCTCTTCTTCCTCTTCATGGTCGAACTCTGGGAGCGCTTCAGCTACTACGGGATGCGGGCGTTCCTGATGCTGTACCTGACCGCCAAGCTGACGAGCGACGGTTTCGGCTTGGACAAGAAGACAGCCCTGGGCATTTACGCCGCTTACGGAGCGCTGGTTTACCTCACGCCGAGTGCAGGGGGCATCCTCGCGGACAGGTTGCTCGGGTTCCGCAAGGCGATCATCTGGGGCGCCATCCTCATGGCTTCGGCGCAGTTCGTCCTAGCCGCGAGCGTCGGCGAAAACGTCGTCCTGTTCACCGG
>JAYVTJ010000266.1:0-3037 GCA_043774415.1 Fimbriiglobus sp.
ATGGGCCGCACCGGGACGATCTTCGCCGTCGAAACGTCCGGCATCGAACCGGACATCATCTGCACCGCGAAGGGGATCGCCTCCGGGCTGCCGCTCGGGGCGATCATCGCGAAGGCCGATGTGATGGACTGGCCCCCCGGCAGTCACGCCAGTACCTTCGGCGGCAATCCCGTCGCCTGCCGGGCGGCGCTCGTCACACTCGATCTGCTCGAATCGAAATATCTGGCAAACGCCCGCGAACGCGGTGCGGAACTCCTCGCCGGTCTGCGCGAACTCGCGGAGCGCTTCCCGATGCTGACCTCGCCGCGTGGCCGGGGGCTGATGATTGCCGTCGATACCCCTAGCGCGAAGGTTCGCGAAGCCGTTATCGACCTCTGCTTCCGCAGCGGCTTGCTGCTCCTCGGCTGCGGCGAAGCGGCCATCCGCTTCTGTCCGCCGCTCTGCATCACGGCGGAGCAGGTGACGACCGCGCTCGGAATCCTCTCGACTGTCGTTGGGGAACTGGGTAAAACTCCAGCCTGACACCACGCCGGAGGCGGAGCGACGCATGTCCCGAGTACTGGTCACCGGCGGTTGCGGGTTCATCGGCAGCAACTTCATCCGCCAGTTGCTCGCCACCGACGCCGGCGTCACCGTCGTGAATTTCGACGCCCTCACCTACGCCGGAAATCTCGCGAACCTCGCCGATCTCGCCGAAGAACCGCGCTACGCGTTCGTGAAGGGCGACATCACGAACCGCGACGACGTCCGGGCCGCCCTGCACGCCGGCATCACCGATGTCATCCACTTCGCCGCCGAGAGCCACGTCGACCGGAGCATCCAAGAATCCGGCCCGTTCGTGCGGACGAATGTCATCGGCACGCAGATCCTGCTCGATGCCGTCCGCGAGTTCAAAATCGAAAAGTACGTCCACGTTTCGACCGACGAAGTCTACGGTAGCCTCGGACCGACCGGCGCTTTCACCGAAACGACGCCTCTCGATCCGAGCAGCCCGTACAGCGCGAGCAAAGCCGGGTCGGACATGCTCGTGAAGGCGTACCACCACACCTTCGGGATGCACGCCATCATCACGCGCTGCAGCAACAACTACGGGCCGTACCAGTTCCCCGAGAAGCTCATCCCGCTCTTCGTGACGAACCTCCTCAACGACCAGCAGGTGCCCGTCTACGGCGACGGCATGCAGATCCGCGACTGGATCCACGTGCTCGATCACTGCCGCGGGGTCGAAGCCGCGTGGCGCCGCGGCCGCTCAGGCGAGGTCTACAACTTCGGCGGCCGCTGCGAGAAGGCGAACCTCCACCTCACGCTGCTGCTGCTCGAACTCCTCGGCAAGCCGAAGTCGCTCATCAAGTACGTGCAGGATCGCCCCGGCCACGACCGCCGCTACGCCATCGACTGCACGAAGGCGGAAACGGAACTTGGCTGGTCGCCGCTGATCACCTTCGAGCAGGGCTTGCAGGGCACCATCGAGTGGTACAAGGCCAACGCCGAATGGGTCGCGAACATCAAGAACAAGGATTACCTGAACTACTACGAGAAGCAGTACGGCAAGTGACGATTTGGGATTGCGGATTTCGGATTTGAAATCCGAGTCTTCAAATCCGAAATCCCAAATCCGAAATGGAGAACCCATGATTCGCGGAGTGATTCTCGCCGGCGGCAAGGGCACCCGGATGGGCGAACTTACGAAGGTGACCAACAAGCACCTGCTGCCCGTCGGGCCGTACCCGATGGTCTACCACCCGCTGAAGAAGCTCACGGGGGCAGGTCTGACCGACATCCTGCTAGTGTCGGGCACCGAGCACATGGGCGACTTCGTCGAACTGCTCGGCTCCGGCAAGGACCACGGCTGCCGGCTCACCTACCGTGTGCAGGACGAGGCCGGCGGCATCGCCCAGGCGCTCGGGCTGGCCGAGCTCTTCTGCACCGACAGTCGGTCGTGTGTCCTCTTGGGGGATAACATCTTCCAGGCCAGCCTGAAGCCGATGCTCGACGCGGCGAACGCCAAGCCCGACTGGGCGTGGATCGGCCTGAAGGAAGTCCACGATCCGGGACGCTACGGCGTGGCCGAACTGAGCGGCGACCGCGTCGTCGGCATCGAGGAAAAGCCGGCGGATCCGAAGTCGAACCTCGCGGTCGTCGGCATCTACATCTACCCGCCCGACGTGTTCACGCTCATCAAGACGCTCAAGCCCTCGCGCCGCGGCGAACTCGAAATCACGGATGTGAACAACTTCTACCTCAAGGAAGGCCGCATGGGCTACAGCACCCTCGACGGCTACTGGACCGACGCCGGGACGCTGGATTCGCTCGACGTGGCCAACGATCTGGTGCGGAAACAGGCACCGACTTATTAAAGGCCCGAGAAACTGACGAGACGATCACTGCGCGATATCAACATCCTAAAAGATGAGCAAAAATGTCGCGATATGGCGAAAACCGGTAGAATTCTGCTGACATCGTCACGGCAAATACCGAGTTTCCATTCTAGTTCAACCTGATCGCAAAGGAAACGCCATGTATACCAGTGTCGCAACTCCTGCATGCATTGCCGTATCCTTGATGTGCGTCTGGCTCGTTTCAGCTTCGCAATGTCAGGCTGATGATAAGCCTGCCGATCCAGTGGCTTTGCTCAAGCCCATTCTTGCGAAGGTGGAGAAGGAAGGTACGGAGGAGATCGTCACGGATTTTGTTGAATCAGGCAAGTGGGAGAAACGCAAATATCTTGCTTCTGCCGTCAAATTCGATGTGAGGAAAACCGACTCACTTGTTTCGCCTTTTGTAGCTACAGTAACTTTTGATCCAAAAGCGTACATCACGCCGTCATTTGGTACAAAACAAGAGGCCGAAAAGGCCAACCTACCTAAAGATCCCAAAACTGGTGCCGTCCGATGGTGGGCTGAGTTAGCCTTCCAAGATGGCAAATGGGTAGTCCAAGACTGTGGATGGAAATTAGGGGCTGTAACGAAATAAGTCCTACAACTCCGGGCCGACGGTATAGCCGTCGGCCATGAGGAACACAGCCCAGGCCGAAGGG
>JAYVTJ010000267.1:0-2313 GCA_043774415.1 Fimbriiglobus sp.
GGGGGCCGGGGGGTGAGGTCTGCCACTTTCATCGCGCCAATGCCAACGAACGCGGTCGCGCCATGCGGGCTCCGCGCGGCTCCTTCGCCCCCCGCACAATGTACGTCGGGCGGGCCTTCACTTCGCGGAAGATCTGCAGCAGGTAAAGCCCCATCACCGCCATGCAGCCCAATTGCAGCGCCGAAAGCAAGCAACCGACGAGCGTCGCCACCAGCCAACCCGCCGGCGCCGCGGCGTTCAGCAGTGCGTCGCCCGCCATCCAAATTCCGATCCCCCCGGCCGCGATCGAGCACATCGCCGCGCACCAGCCCATCACCCGCATCGGCGCCGTGCTGAAATTGACGACCCCTTCTTGCGCCAGTGCCACAAGCTTCCGGAAGGTGTACTTCGGTGTCCCCGCGTGCCGGGCGTCGCGCTCGTAGCCGACGCCGATCTGGCGGAAACCGACGAACGTGCGAAGGCCCCGGATGAACCGGCTCCGCTCCGGGAGGGCGTTGAGCGCATCGACGGCGCAGCGATCCATGAGGCAGAAATCGCCGGTGTCGAGCGGGATGTCGAGTTCCGAGATCGTCCGCAGCAACCGATAAAAGGCGAAGTAGCCGAGGCGCTTGAACGGTCCTTCCTTGCGCTTCGTCCGCACGGCGTAGACCACGTCGAACCCTTCGCGCCAGCGCTCGAGCAGCAGGCCGATGACTTCGGGCGGATCTTGCAGATCGCCATCGAGAACCACGACCGCATCGCCGGTCGCGAATTCCAGCCCCGCGGTCACGGCGGCCTGGTGGCCGAAGTTGCGACTGAGATGGATGACCCGCACCCGCGGATCGTCGTCGGCCAAGCGATCGAGCAATTCCGGGGTGCCGTCGCCGCTGCCGTCGTCCACCAGAACGAGTTCGTAATCGACCCCGAGCCGCGCGAAGCTCTCCGTCAGCCGCGCGTGCAGCGCGGGCAAATTCTCGTGCTCGTCGAAGAGCGGGACAACGGCGGAAAGCGTGACAGCCCGAGGCATGGCGGGTCCTTCCGACACGCGGATGAGATTCCGGCGGGATTGTGGTCACGCTCTGTCGGACGGGACAATGCCAAGTGGAGACGCGAATTCGCGTGGAATGTGTTTGACAGGGGCTGGCCGTTGCATCATAGTTTCATCACCTGATGGTCTCGAGTCCGGCGCCACATCCTCCGGGCGAAATCGTCAGGCCCACCGCTCCACTCACTTTTTGCAGGGATCGCCATGTTCCACGTCCTCGGATCGACGCAGCGCTTCTGCGATGGTCTCTCTCGGCGGAACTTCCTCCAAGTGGGGGCGTTCGGCGCCGGGCTCACCCTCGCGGATTCCCTCCGCGTCCAAGCGGCCGCCAAGCTCAAAGCCAAGTCGGACGGCAAGCCGTCCAAGTCGGCGAAGTCGGCCATCTTCATCTACTTGCCCGGTGGTCCGAGCCACATGGACATGTACGACGTGAAGCCCGAAGCTCCGGTCGAGTTCCGCGGCGAGTTCAAAGCCATCGACACGAACGTGGCCGGCGTGCAGATCTGCGAGCACTTCCCGATGCAGGCGAAGATGTTCGACAAGCTCTCGGTGATCCGCTCCGTGACCTCAGTCGACGAACACAGCGACAGCCTCGTGATGACCGGCTACCCGGACCGCGTCAATAAGATCTCCGACCACCCGAGCTTCGGCTCGGTGATCTCCAAAATCCGCGGGGCCGACGCCGGGGCGATCCCGCCGTTCGTCAGCTTGCGCGGCATGAGCCGGGGCACGGAGCCGGGCTACCTCGGCGTGGCCCACCGCCCCTTCACTCCGGGCGGCCCGGGCAACGCCAACCTCAAACTCGCGCAGGGCGTTACGGCCGACCGCCTCGATGACCGCAAGCAATTGCTGACCTCATTCGACGACATCCGCCGCGACATCGACACCTCCGGCACGATGGTCGGCATGGACAGCTACACCGAACGCGCCATCGAGATGGTGACCGCCGGCGTCGTCCGCAATGCGCTCGACATCAAGAAGGAAGACCCGAAGACGCTCGAACGCTATAAGGGAATCGAGCAGTTCCTCACCGCCCGACGGCTTATCGAAGCCGGCGTCGGATTCGTCACCCTCAGCTACGGCGGTTGGGACACGCACAGCGGCAACTTCAAAACGCTCAAACAGCAACTCCCCGCGCTCGACCGCGGCATCGCCAACCTGATCGAAGACCTGCACGAACGCGGGATGCAAGACGACGTGGTCACCGTGGCCTGGGGCGAATTCGGCCGCACGCCGAAGATCAACATGTCCGACGCGGGCCGCGATCACTGGTCGCCCGTGATGAGCGC
>JAYVTJ010000268.1:0-1930 GCA_043774415.1 Fimbriiglobus sp.
GGGGGCCGGGGGGTGAGGTCTCCCCGCGCGAGACTGAAGGTCGCTCGATCTCCAAAGGCCAGACCTCACCCCCTAACCCCCTCTCCGAAGCGGAGAGAGGGGACCGGAAAAAGGCGGCGCTCGGCGCCCTCGAACAGCACGCGGCCGGCGATGGCAGCTACCGCCTCGCGCGAGGTCGGCCGCAAGCGGTTTGGCCCACCGCGATGGTGCTGTTCACGAAGGCCAAACTGAATCGGCCCGCCGCCGAGTTGAAACTGATCGCAGACAAACTGCTGACCATCGAAGGCAAAGTCGTCCGCCTCGAAACCTCCGATGCGGGCGACATCGACGCCGGGTTGCTCGGCTGGCCCTGGGCGTCCGACACTTTCTCGTGGGTCGAACCGACGGCGTGGGCCTGCCTCGCGCTCCGTGCGGCGGGAATGGGGTCGCACCCGCGCGTCCAAGAGGGACTGCGCTTGCTTCTGGATCGCGCCTTCGATCACGGCGGGGCGAACTACGGCAGCCGCGTGATCCTCGGCAAGCAGACCGAAGCGATCCCCGGTCCGACGGCGATCTTGTTGCTCGCATTGCAAGGGGTGAAGGATCAGCCGCGCATCGACGCGGCCAAGGGATATCTGCGGGTGACCGCCGGGCAGACGGACGATGTCGAGAACCTCGCGTGGATCAAGCTCGCGCTGAGCTGCCATGCCGACGACACCGCGACGCGCGAAGCGCTACCGATGATCGACGAGCGCTTGCGGGAAGCGCTGATTTCAGAATCGAAGCATTCCGATGGCCTCGGTGCGGGGCCGATGCGGCTCGCCCTTGCGGCCCTCGCGCTGAACACCGCCGTCCGCAATCCCTTCGAGCTCGAAGATTCCCCGACCGTCGCCACGCACGCCGTCGTCGGCAACACCCGCGCGAGCGCACAGGACAAAGCGGCTCCCGCATCGAGCGATGCCACCGGCTTCCTCGGCAAGATCCGCTCCAAGATGCGCGGCTTCGTCATCAACGGCACCGCCGCGATGCGTCCCCTCCCCGTCACCTCGGCCGTGCACATTTCGAAGGCCGAGACCTACGGAGTGCCCCTTGCGGAGATTCTGAAGCGGCAGTTCGAACACTTCCGCGCGCACGTTCCCATCTCCGGGAAGCGGGTTCTCCTCAAGCCGAACCTCGTGGAGTTCAGCCGGGGGAAGGTCATCAACACCGATCCGCGCTTCGTCGGCGCCGTGATCGACTTCTTCAAGAGCGAAGGCGCATCCGAAGTGGTCGTCGCCGAGGGGCCGGGACACTGGCGGAACGTGCAGTACCTCGTCAACGCCAGCGGACTCGGCGATGTGCTGCGCCATCACGGCGTCCGCTTCGTGGACATCAACCACGACGAACCGGTGAAGACGCTCAACCTCGGTCGGACGACCGGCCTCGAATACCTCTACCTCTCGCGGACGGTGCTCGACGCCGATGTGTTCGTGTCGCTGCCGAAGCTGAAGACGCACCACTGGGCCGGGGCGACGCTGAGTTTGAAGAACCTCTTCGGCACGCTGCCGGGGATCTGCTACGGCTGGCCGAAGAACGAACTGCACTGGCGCGGCATCCCGAACAGCATCGTCGATATCGCGCTCACGCACATGCCGCACTTGGCCATCGTCGACGGCATCGTCGGTATGGAGGGAGACGGTCCGCTCGCGGGCACCGCAAAGCCGGTCGGTGCCATTGTCATGGGGATCGACCTGCTCGCGGTGGATGCGACCTGCTGCCGGCTGATGAAGCTGCCGCCGGAGCGCCTGCCGACGCTGCGTTTGGCCGAGCAGAAGCGCGTGGGGAATCTGAGAGAAGCGGCGATCCCGCAACTCGGGGAGAGCATCGAAAGTCTGGCGCAGGAGTTCGAGATGCCGCCGGAAATCGAGAAGCAGTTGGTGCCCCTCGGGAAGTGAAACTGACAGCGACGAGC
>JAYVTJ010000269.1:0-7549 GCA_043774415.1 Fimbriiglobus sp.
AACGGCACGAGGTGCATCTTGTCGTAGCGGGTCGCGTCGGCGCCGCCGTCGGGTCGGAGGAGCACGGCGCTGTTGCTCTTCCACAATTTCTTGCCGTCGTACTCCACGGCGTTGAGGCCGAGGAGCACGTTCGCGCCCCAGTTTTCCTTCGCGTGCCGACCGAGGAGCGCGTTGTCCTTCAGCCCCTCGCCCACTTCCCGTTGTACTTCGGGCGGGGCCGCGGAGAGATCGGCGCCGTCCGCGAGGTGATACCACGAGCCGGGGTAACAGGTCTCGGGCCAAACGACGAGATCGGGCTTCGGACTGGCGTTTGCCGCACTCGTGCAGAGTCGGTCGTAGCGCTGGAAGAGGCCGCGGACGTCCTCCATTTTTTCGGTCTGCGGGATGTTCTCCTGGATCGCCGCGACGCGCGGGCCGTTCGCGAACGGCGGGTGGATCATCCGGTAGGTGCCGTAGCCGACGACGACGAGGGCGAAGAGCGCCGTGCCCGCCGTGACGACCGTCTCGCGGTGGAAGGTGTGCGCCCGCCAGGCGGACGGGATGCCGACGAGCCACTGGTAGGGTCGTATCCGCATGGCCCATTCGTAGACGGCGCCGTTCACCGCTGCGACCACGGCCGAGACGAGGTAGACGCCCCCCGCGTCGGCCGATTGGAGCAGCGGCAAATTGGCGTGCTGCGTGTAGCCGAGATCGTACCAGCCGAAGCCGATGAGCTGATGCGCGTGCGCCGGCTTGAGGAACGGGAAGCCGGTGGGGAAGTGGGCGCGGACGTATTCGAGGCCGACCCAAACGAGCGGCAGCGTGAGGGCGAACGGGAGTTTCAGCGCGTCGAGTTTGCGGAGCAGCAGTAGGGCGAGCGGGAAGTAGAGCGAGCAGTAGAGCGACATGCCGGGGAATGCGAAGAGGGCCATCGCCGGGTGGGCGACGCGGATCCAGCCGAGGGCCATACTGTAGAAGGCCATCCCGCCGAGGTAGGCCGCGAAGTAACGCCGCTTCGACCCCATCCCCTCGGCCCGGATGAGCGCGAGGAACGGCACGAGCGCGACGAACGCCACCGGCCCCAAGTTCAGCGGGAAGAACGCGACCCAGAGGAGCAGCCCCGAGACGACGGCGGGCACGAATGCGCCGGCGCGCCGGCTCGGCCCATCGAGCGCCGCCGCGAGCAGGAGCCACGCGATCGGCCCCGAGAGGAAGACGAGATTGCGCAGCGCCGCCGTCGGTTCGGCCGCGAGCGGCACGAAGCTGGGCAGGTAAAGGAAGGTCAGCCAAACCGCGAGCGCCAGACCCGCGAGCACCCACAGCACCGCCCGAAAAGCCGACCGCGACATGGTTGCGTCCTGCGTGGATGGGAAGACATCACTCCAGTATCAAGGTAGTCACCATCGCCCCCGCCGCATACTCGATCGATCCGCTCGGCAGCACCACGAACCCGTTCACCTTCGCCAGCGAGCGCAGATCGGCGGAGCCGATCCACGGCAGCGCCCGCACGCTCCCGCCATCGACGATGGCGGGATGGTACGTCGGCCGGTCGTGGTTCGCCTTCAGCGCCTCGGCGAGTGTCAGCATCTGCGTTCGCGGTCCCGGATCGGAATAGCCGAGCATCGCCCGAATCGCGGGCGCCACGAACAGCTCGAAGCCGATGAACGCGCTCCCCGGATTCCCCGGCAGGCCGAAGACGAGCTTTTCCCCCAGTGTGCCGAAGAGCAGCGGCTTCCCCGGCTTCAAGCGGACTTTGTGGAAGTGGACCTCGACCCGGAGCGCCCGCAGCACCTTCGGCACGAGGTCGTAATCGCCGACGGACACACCCCCGGCGACGAGCAGGATATCCGACTGTTCGAGCGCCGCCGAGATCGCCTGGGCGAGTGCGGTTTCGTCGTCCGGGCCGATGCCGAAGTCGGCGGGGATCGCGCCGAGTCGCGCCGCTTGACCGAGCAGCATCGGCCCGTTCGTATTGCGGATCTGCCCGGCATCGGGAACCTGAGAAGCGGGGACCAGTTCGTTCCCGGTGGCCAGCACGCCGACGCGCGGTCGCGGATGCAATTGCCCACTCGTCCGGCCGATGCCCGCGAGCAGTCCGAGGAGCGCCGGCATGATCCGGCTCCCGGTGGGCACCACGACTTCCCCGGCCGCCATTTCCGCGCCGCGCGGCAGCACGTTCCTCTCCGCTGTCAGCCCGCTGTCGGTGACCGTCACCGTCGCGCCGCTCCGCTCGCATCGCTCCTGCATCACGACGGCGTCGGCCCCTTCGGGCATCACCGCACCGGTGAAGATGCGGATCGCTTCGCCCGCCCGCACCGGCACAGCCGGAGTCTTCCCGGCCGGCAATTCATCGACGATCATCAACTCCGCTTTGCCATCGCGGAGGTCGCCCGCGCGGAGGGCGTAGCCGTCCATGAGGGCTTTGGTGAAGGGGGGCGAATCGATGTCGGCCGCGATGTCTTCGGTCGTGACGCGACCGATCGTGGTGCCGTCGAACCAGCACGCCTCCGCCGGGAGCGGCCGGGTGAAGCGGAGGACGATCTCGAGTGCAGCGGAAACTTCGAGCATGATGGGAGCATTCTACCGGTTCGATGCACCTGGGTTGTAGGTCGGGTCGAGGCTTTGCGAGGCTCGACAGGAATGACGCAGGCCCTCGATGTCGGGCCTCGAAGACTCGGCCCGACCTACAAAACAATCACCGCTTCGTGACGCCGCGGCGGATGAAGCGGATCGCCTCCGCCATGCTGTAGAAGTGCCGGCCGGCCGTCATCGTCGAAACCTCGTGCTCGTTCAGCGTCGCCCCGAACAGGTAGAGGCAGGTCGGCGCGGCCGGATTCGCCTCGTCGCGCTCGATCAGCTCGAAGTAGAACGCGCCGAAGCGGATGTCGAAGCAGAGCGTCACGTTCGTCCCCTGCCGCACCGACTTCGCCAGCTCATCGAGGTGGGGCAGATCGTGGAACACCCGCTCGGCCTGGGCTTGCCAGAGCGCCTTCTGCTCCGCGATCGCCGCGCGCGGATCGCGGTCGATGGACTCATTGGGCACATCCGGCAACCGGTACAGCCCCTGGCGGATGTCGCGGTCCGACGATCCTTCGCCCACAATGGTCGTCACGCCGTTGCGGACCTCCGCGAGGAAGGCGTAATCGAGACCCCCCTTCCAGCGGGCGTAGTGGCGCAGCGCCCGGCCGTACTCCACGAGGTGGTTCTTCGGGTTCGCCGAGAAGGTGCGCGGATCGCGCGGCAGATTCCACCACGTCCAGAGGTAGAGCATGACGATGGCGATCGCGAAGCAGGTCAGCGACACGGCCGCGACCACCTCGGACTTCGCCTTCTCCTCCGAAAAGAGCATCGTCAGCAGCTGCTCGTGCGTGGCACCGTACTTCCAAACGGCCCGGATGAGCAGCGAGTAGGCGATACCGAGGAGGCCGGCGGCGAGCAGCGGCAGGAAGCGCCGACCGGGGTTGATCCACTCGACGAGAGGCCGGCCGCTCCCGAACGAAACGAGGTAGCTGAAGAGGAGGTAGACGAGCGCCGCATACCCGGAGGCTTGCAGGAGTTCTTGCACGGCAACCCCTGGCGATTGGAGTCAGGCTCGCACCGTTTTAGAGTATCGATCCGGCGACGCCCGCTTGTCGCCGTCTGTCCAGCACGTTCCCCCCACCCAGCGCCAGACAGAGGTGCAGAACGCCAGACAGACTTGCAACTCGCCGGACAGGCGTTGCAAGGTCGGGACTTACGACATGCGGAATTCCCTTGCACGGCCGACCGCTCGGCGGGATCATGCCTCCAGATCGTTGCCGGGCACCCTTTCGGAGACCGAGCATTTCCTCTGGATCAAGGAGAAGGGTTCATCGACATTGATTCCCTATGGCATCGCCAGCGCCGAACTCGACCGGCTCGATAAGGCCAAGGGCAAGTGAGGGTGGGCCAACGGATTCTGGCGATCATCGAGCAGGCAGAATGACCCACAGTCGGATCGGACGTCGCCACCTTGGGATTACCGAGAATACCGTTTCGTTTTCAGTGTTTTCAGTGCTTTCAGTGCTTTCAGTGCTTTCAGTGCTTTCAGTGGAGGGGGTATGCAAAATGACCGAAACTGAAAGCTAAATTGGATGATCGGTCGGAAGTACCTATCGGACAACGGGTTCGGCGATTCGTGCATTCGTTCTTCGCCCCAGGGCTTCCGCCCCGGGCTGAGGAAGTCGGCCCCGTTGGGGCGAAGATTGGCCATCGGCTCGCGAACCTGAAATGCGAGTCCGTTCAATTCGAAACGCTGATTCCCGATCCGCGATTCCGCACCCCAAACCGGATTGGGCGTGTCTCTCGATGTCGGCGGAGCCGTAGGGTGCGGTCGAGTCTTCGAGACCCACCGCCGGAATGTTGTGTGTTCCCGCGGGAACCGGTATGCGACTTCCCGCCCGCTGTGGGTCTCGCAGACTCGACCGCATCCTACGGGGGATCGCGCCCGATTCCGCACTCCGAATTCCGCACTTCTCCGCTACGCCCCGTAGTCGATGTCCTCGACGTTCGCCCGGTGCTTCAGAATAAAGTCCCTTCTCCCCTCCACTTCGTTGCCCATGAGCATCCGGAACATCTTCTCCGCTTGCAGCACGTCGGCCATCGTCACCTTCAGGAGCGTCCGACGGGTCGGGTCCAAAGTCGTGTCCCAGAGTTCCTCCGGGTCCATTTCGCCCAGCCCTTTGAAACGCGTCACCGTCAGGCCCTTCTCGCCCGTCTTGCGGATCTCAGCGTACAGCTCGCGCAGGCTCGTCAGCTCTTTGCTCGCTTCGCCGTTGAGCAGGTGATACCGCACGATCGGATCGCGGCCCGCGATCCGCGGCAGCGGCACGAGGTCGTGTGCCGTGAAGCCGTATTCCTTCAGCTTCGCGAGCGCCCGATTGAGCATCCGCACCTCGTGCCACTCGTCGCGGCTGAAGCGGAAGCGCTCGTCGATCTCGGCCGGCAGCTTCGCGTTCGGATCGGTGCTCACGGCCATCGTCGGCACCGCTTCGCCGACGGTCAGCTCGTGATTCAGCGCCGCCGATCGCTCGACGCGGAAGGCTTCGACCTCCTCCTGCGAGTAGAAGAACTGCTCCTTCGCGCCGAGGCGGACCTGGAACACCGGTAGCAGAAGATCGTCCTTCAGGTGCTTCAGGAAGCTGACGAGCGAATGCCCGCGGCGCTCGAGGATCTGCACGGCGGTATCGACGTCCGCGAGGATCGGCAGGATCTTCTTGAGCGAGTCGGCGCCCATCGTCACCTCTTCGGCACGGTTGCGCGTCGGGTCGATGTGCACGACGATTTTGGTATCCGCGAGGCCGCGGCCCATGAGCACGCTGGCCATCTCTTCACGAGTCTGGATGAAGCGCGATTCCTTCTTCTGCGTCACCTTGAAGAGCGGCGGGCGCGCCACGTAGAGCCGGCCTTCTTCGACGAGCTTGCGCATCTGGCGGAAGAAGAAAGTGAGCAGCAGCGTGCGGATGTGCTGGCCGTCCACGTCGGCGTCGGTGAGGATGACGATCTTGCCGTAGCGGATCTTGGACGTGTCTTCGATGTTGCCGATGTCGAGGCCGACGGCGGCGATGAGCGCGGCGATTTCGGCGTTCGCGAGCAGCTTTTCGAGCTGGGCCTTTTCGACGTTGAGCACCTTGCCCCGCAGCGGCAGCACGGCCTGGTACATGCGGTCGCGGCCCGACTCGGCCGAGCCGCCGGCCGAGTCCCCTTCGACGAGGAAGAGTTCGGACTTCTCGCGGTCGCGGGTCGTGCAGTCCATCAGTTTGCCGGGGAGACCGCCGCCGCCGAGGATGTTCTTGCGCGAGGTGATGGCGTCGCGGGCCTTCTTCGCCGCTATGCGCGCTTCGGCCGCGAGGGCGATGCGCTTGCACATGCGCTGCCCGTCCTTGGGATTCTTCTCCAAGTACTCGTTGAGGCATTCGTACAGGACGCTGGCGACGATCCCTTCGACTTCGGGGTTGTTGAGCTTCACCTTCGTCTGCGATTCGAAGAGCGGATCGGGGTGGCCGATGCTCACGATCACGGTCAGGCCGTAGCGGAAGTCTTCGCCCTTGAGTTCGAGGCCTTCCTTGTAGTGGTTTTCCTTTTTGCCGTAGGCCGTGAGGCTGCGCGTGAGGCCGGCGCGGTAGCCCGAAAGGTGCGTTCCGCCGTCGCTGTTGTAGGCGTTGTTGCAGTAGCAGCGCTCGATCTTGTCGTCGCGGTTGCAGTACTGCAGGGCGATCTCGACCTGGATGTTGTTCACCATCTTCGAGAAGTAGATCGGCTGGTGATCGACCGATTCGCCCTCGTTGAGGAAGGCGACGTACTCGGCGATGCCCCCCTGCGAGAAGAAGCTTTCGGAGCGGGCTTGGAGTTCGTCCACGATGCCGATGCGCAGACCCCGGTTGAGGAACGCGATCTCGCGCAATCGGTCGAGCAGGGTGTCGTAGTTGAAGGTGATGTCGCCGAAGATTTCGGGGTCGGGCTTGAAGCTGATGGTCGTGCCCGAGACGCCGGCGGGGGCCGGGCCGATGTTCTTGAGCGCCGTCACGGCATAGCCGCGCTCGAACTCCATCTGCCAGACGCGGCCGTCGCGGCGGACCTCGGCTTCGCACCACTCGGAGAGGGCGTTCATCGCCTTGGCGCCCATGCCGTGGAGGCCGGCGGACACGCGGTAGGCGGAGTTGTCGAACTTGCCCGAAGTCCCGGCGATGGTGAGGGCGTCTTCGAGAGTGGACTTGCCGCTGTCGGCTTTGACGCCCACGGGGATGCCGCGGCCGTCGTCGGCGATGGAGCAGGAGCCGTCGGCGTGGAGGACGACCTGGATGTTCTTGCAGTAGCCGGCGAGAGCTTCGTCGACGGAGTTGTAGACGATTTCGTAGACGAGGTGGTGCAGTCCGGAGGCGCCGACGTTGCCGACGTACATGCCGGGGTTCTGACGGATGTGGGCGGCATCCTTCAGGGTTTTCATGTTGCTTTCGGTGTACTCGCCCTGGGGGGCGAGGACGGTTTCGGTGCTCATGCGGCGGCCCTTTTCCCGGAGTGACACTGTCCTGTCATTGTACGGAATCGGGGGTGCGGAAGAGTGCGCGAACCGGGTCGGCCTTTGCGTTGTCCGATGGGGGTGATAGGATGGTGGTAGACGGGGTGTAGCTCAGCTTGGCTAGAGCGCCTGCCTTGGGCGCAGGAAGTCGTCGGTTCGAATCCGGCCACCCCGATTTGCATACGGTCGAAAATTCTCGGCAGCCCAAATCTGCACTTCCGCGACCGAGATGCGGCAGAGTCTTCCCACTCTCGGAAGGTGCTCCGCAAGACGGGGGACGACCCCATCACTCCCGGCTCCGACACCGCGTGTTTTCACGATGGGCACATCGATCTCGGAATGGACTGCCCGGTGAATTTCCCGGCACTCAAACCCTCCCCGCCGCACCGGGCGCCTGCGGCATAGCCGGGCCACTCGGCGGATCCGTGGGTGCGTCAAACTTCTCTGGCACTTTTGGGCGGGATGGGCGATAGGGGTGTTTCTTCAATGGCAGGACGCCCATGACACCCACCTCCGTACCGGTCGATTCCGAAT
>JAYVTJ010000270.1:0-3780 GCA_043774415.1 Fimbriiglobus sp.
GCGAAGTGAACTTCATCGCCCGGCTCACCGAGAAGAACCCCGTCTTCGTCTACCGGATGGGCACCCGCCTCGACGAGGCGGGCGACGAACTGCCGCAGGGCACCGCGAACTGGACCCGCGAGGAGTGGGACGCCTGGGCGAGCTACGACTTCCGACCGTACGCCCTCAAGGGGATCTCCGAAGCGGGGCAGGCCGAACTCAAAAAGGTGCCCGCGTGGCGCGCGGGCGAAGTCGGCAATGCCGACTGGGCCACGCAGTTCAGCAAGGCGGCCGATGCCGACGTCGTTTCGTCGGCGATGAGCGAAGAGGACAAAGTGATCCTCGCGGCCAATCGCGGCAAGCTCGAGAAGCGCGTCGATGTGGCCCGCTCGCTCGTGCTCGGCACGAACGTGCCCGACGCGCTGCTGACGGCCGTGAACCGCGAATCGGCGAACATGGTGCAGGGGATCGTGGTTTTCTCCGACGGCCGCAGCAACCTCGGCTCGGATGCGACCATCGGCGATCTCCGCGAGCGCGCGGTCCGCGAAAAGATTCCGATCTTCACGATCGCCGTGGGGGAGAAGCGCGAGAACATCGCCCTCGCCATCACCGACATCGGCGTCCCGGACAGCACCCAGCCCGATGAGCCGCAGAACATCAGCGTCGAAGTCGATGCCATCGGTTTGGCGAACGGCACGGCGACTGTGCTACTCGGGCTTTACCTGCCCGGCAAAGATCCGAAGAAGGACGCGCCGACGCACACGATGACGAAAGAGATCACCTTCGCCCCCGGCGACCCGCCGCACGGGATGATCGAATTCAAACTCGACGCCGACGACCTCAACAAGGAGGAAAGCGGCAAGGAACTCGTAGAAGACTCGAAGAAGGTCGGCCGCGTCAAGCAGTTGAAGATGGGCACCTGGCACGTCGTGGCGAAGGTCGCGCGCGACAAGCGCGAGATCTTCGCGGACGAGTTCCACGTCAGCCCCACGCGGACGATGCAGGTCGTCGATAAGCCGATCCGCGTGCTGATGGTCGCCAGCGGCCCGACCCGCGAATACCAGACGCTGCGGACGCTGCTCGTGCGCGAAATGGGCGAGAAGCGCGCCGAAGTGAGTATCTACCTCCAGACCGAAGGGGGCATCGCCGGGGAAATCGTCCAGGACGTTCCGGCCGAGCGGCTGCTGACGCACTTCCCGGATCGCTTGGACACGACGAAGAAGACTGTGGACACCCCCGAAGGGAAGCTCGCCAAGTTCTACAACCTCGACGAATACGACCTCATCATCGCGTTCGACTTCGACTGGAACGAGAAGGACAAAGCGGGACAGTACCGGATTTCAGAGCAGACGATCAAGTACGTCGAAACGTGGGTGAACAACCTCGGCGGCGGCTTTCTGGTCGTCGCCGCGCCGCTGCACACGTTCCAGTTCGCCCGCGCCGGCAACGAAGACGACGCCCGGCTCAAACCCCTGCTCAACGTTCTGCCCGTGGTGCCGGACGACATCGTCAAATTCAAGGAGAAGGGTGTGCGCATTATCCCGCGCCGTCTGAACCTGAAGCCGACGACGGAAGCCGACTTGCTCAAGCTCGAAGACGACGGCCGGGCCGACAAGCCGACGGCCGGGTGGGAGAAGTTCTTCATCGGGTCCGACAAGCCGGGCGAAGAGCTGAACCTGAAGCGCGGTTTCTTCTCGTACTACCCCGTGAAGGCCGTCAAGCCGGGTGCCACAGTGCTCGCGGAGTTCGTGGCCGTCGGCGACCAGAACGCGGCGGCGCTGCACCCGTACTTCGTGGTGTCGCAGGCGGGGACGGGACGCACCGGTTGGCTCGGTTCGGGCGAAACGTACCGCCTCCGCGCAGCCGACGCCAACTACTTCGACCGCTTCTGGCTCAAGCTCACGCGGTACCTCTCGGCGAAGCGCGAAGCCAAAGCGGCCCGCGGCCGGCTGCTTCTGAACAAGGAGTTCACGGCCGGGGCGCCGATCCGCATCCAGGCGCGCGTGCTCCAGCCGTCGGGCGAAGCGTATCCCGAGAACGCGATCAATCCGAAATTCAAAGTGGCGCAGTACAACGCCAACGGCGATCAACTGAAGATCCTCGGGCCGTTCGAGCTGAAGCCCCGCAAAGGGGGCGACCGCTTCGAGGGCTATTACACAGGCCAGGTCATGGCCGATGCGAAGCAGTTCCCGCACGGCGACTTCCGCTACAAGGCGACCGTCGAAGTGCCCGACTCCCCCGGCGATACCCTCGACGCCGAGTTCATCGTGCGGAAGTCCGACCCCGAACTCGACGAGACCCGGCCCGACTTCGCCGCGCTCGAGCGCATGGCGGGGACGGTCGATGAAGTGAAGGGCAAACTCGGCAGCGATGCCGCGAATATCCAGAAGCTGCTCGGCAACAATGGGGATGCGGCCAAGGCCAAACTCACGATGAAGCTGAGCGAAGGGGACCGCATCGCGGTGATCCCGGACTGCATGGACAAGAAATTCAACAAGCAGCGCAACCTCGGCGGCATCGACGACCTCTGGGACGATGAGTACGAACCCAGGGCCGGGCTGCACGAACTGCTGCACGACCAGCTCTTCGCCTTCCCGATCGGATCGCAGTCGATCAACGTCGGCCGCATGGGGATGCTCCTCGCGCTGCCGGCGCTGCTGCTCGCGATTCTGCTGATCCTCTTCGGCCAGCGGAGCGGATTGCCGGCTCAGCTCTTCCGGATCTTCGCCCTGATGACCGGCTTCTTCGCGACGATCCCCTTCGCGATCTACGCGGTCGCCGGCTTCTTCGTGCCGTACGAAGGGCAGCAGGGCATCATGGGCAAGCTCGTGGAACTCGCGCTCGCCGGGATCGTGATGGTCCCGCTGCTCATCTGCGTCGCGGGGCTGTTCCTCTTCTGGAGTTCGGATCAGTTCCGCGCCCAGGCTTCGCGCATTGGGGCGCTCTTCATCGGCCTCTACGGGGCGCTGATGATCTACGGGGCGTTCTCGTTCCCCGTGGCCGTGGCCCTGCTTTTGGTCGTCTCGTTCCTCTGCACCGAATGGCTCTCGCGGAAACTGCTGCGGCTGGCGTGAGGACGCCGTCCGCGTGTGATTCGACTCGAACGAACCAATGCTGGTGACTCCGATATGGCGACCCGATCGACTCCGATGAACACCGCGAACCTCGATTCGAAAATCTCGAATCCGCTCGAACGGCTGCGCGGCCTGATCCGCCTCTTCGTGACTCTGGATGTGGCCCTCTTCATCGGGCTTTTCCTCGTCATCTGGTTCCTGAGCTGGATCGCCTTCGACTACGGCGTCTTCAAAGTCACCGGGATCGACTACGCGCTCTACTCCCACTGGGGCCTGCGGGCCGGGTTCATCGGCATTATGCTCGCCGCCCTCGCGGCCTACGCGGCCCTGCGGATCATCCGGCTCATCCACAAGGATCTGTCGTACCCGTCGCTGGCGCTCGTCCTCGAGAAGCGGCACCCCGAACTCCTGCGCGACCGGCTCATCACGGCCATCGAACTCTCCGACCTCGACAAGGCCGAGGCGCAGGGCTACTCGCGCGAGATGGTTCAGCACACCATCGACGAAGCCCACGAGCGCATGGCTCAGGTGAACGTCCGCAGCGTCTTCCGCTGGCGCCGGCTTTCCACGAAGATCATCGCCGCGAGCGTGATCCTGCTGCTCTGCACGGGCGCCGGCTTCGCCGCCCACGCCATCGGCACCAAGTCGTTCGAGCCGAACCGGGCGGCGCACAAGATCGCCGACGTCTGCTCCATTTGGGCCGAGCGCAACCTGTTCATGCAGAACA
>JAYVTJ010000271.1:0-2874 GCA_043774415.1 Fimbriiglobus sp.
GAGCAGTTGGAGGGCGGCGCCGGCCGCGATGACCGAAAGACTGATGCCCACCATCTCCCCGTTCATCATCAGAGCTGCGACCGCCAGCCCGAGCAGCGCGCAGAGCGCCCAGCCGCAGATCGCGGCGAGCAGATCGGGGAGCATCCGGCGGGACGAGACCGAGCGGGCCGGCGAGGACCCGCATTCGGGGCACGCCCGGTCGCGGTGGAAGAGGAATTCGTCGTCGATGATTCGATCGGTGGCGTCGGCCCGGTCTGCGCGCTCGTCGTGCCCCGCGACCCGGCAGCGATGGCGGAACGGGACGTCGAATGCGATGCTGCACGCGCCGCACATTAGTCGCGTCCGACCCTCCGCGATGAGGGTTGCAGGGCCGAACGAGTATCGCATCGGTTCACCGGATCTCGGACGGGTTCGCGGACTGAACGACAAATCCTCCGCTCACACCAGCCCCTTGATCGGCTCCGCCCCTTCGACACCGACGAGCTTCTGATCCAATCCGCTGTAGAAGTACGTCAGCTTGTTCGGATCGAGTCCCATCTGATTGAGCACGGTCGCGTGCATTTGCTTGACGTGGTACTTCTCGCCGTCCGGCAGGGCGCCGAGTTCGTCGGTCTTGCCGACGCTCGTGCCGCCCTTGATGCCGCCGCCGGCCATCCACATCGTGAAGGCGTAGCTGTTGTGATCGCGGCCACTGCCGGTGCCGTACTCGGCCGTCGGCTGCCGGCCGAACTCGCCGCCCCAGACGACGATGGTGCTGTCGAGCAGCCCCTGACGCTTGAGGTCCTTCAACAGTCCCGCGATGGGCAAGTCGGTGTTGCCGGCGTGGAGGTTGTGGTTCTTTTCGAGGTCGCCGTGGGCGTCCCAGTTGGCGTCGTTGTGGTTGCCGCCGCTGTAGATCTGGATGAAGCGCGTGCCGCGCTCGACGAGCCGGCGGGCGAGCAGACACTTGCGGCCGAAGTCGGCGGTGCGGGCTTTCGTCGGCCCTTCGATGCCGTAGAGTTCGAGCGTCTCCTTGGTTTCCTTCGTGAAGTCGACGGCTTCCGGAGCGTGCGACTGCATCTTGAAGGCGAGTTCGTAGCTGGCGATGCGGGCCGCGAGTTCGGAGTTATCCGCCCGGCTGCTCAGGTGCGCTTCGTTCTTCTCCTTCAACCGGTCCAGCAGAAGCCGCTGCTGTTCGCGGGTCACGCCTTCGGGCGGGGCGAGATCGAAAATCGGCGTGTCGGTGGCGCGGAGCGTCACACCCTGGTACGCGGCGGGCATGTAGCCGCTGCTCCAGTTCTTCGGCCCGGAGATGGGGCCGCCGGACTTGTCGAGCATGACGACGAAACCGGGGAGGTTTTCGTTCTCGGAGCCGAGGCCGTAGGTGACCCACGAACCGAGGCAGGGGCTGCCGCTGATGAGCCGGCCGGAGTTCATCATGAGCATGGCGCTGCCGTGGATCGGCGACTCGGCGTACATGCTGTGGACGAAGGCGATGTCGTCGGCGCAGGGGCCGAGGTTCGGGAAGAGGTCGGAGATCATTTTGCCGGACTTGCCGTAGGGTTTGAACTTCCAGCGCGGCTCGACGATGCGGCCCTCGTTGCGCTTGCCGCCGCGGCCGAAGGTTTTGACGGCGATGGTCTTGCCGTCCATGCCGACCATCTTCGGCTTGTAGTCGAAGGTGTCGATGTGACTCGGCCCGCCGTACATGAAGAGGAAGATGACGCTCTTCGCCTTGGCGGCGTGCATCGGTTTCTTCGCGGCCATCGGGTTCTTGCCCGCGCCGAGTTCGGCGGCCCGCGCCATCGGTGCGAAGCCATCGCGGCCGAGGAGGCCGGTGAGGGCGAGGCCGGTGAAGGCTCCGCCGGTTTGCCAGAAAAACTCGCGCCGAGTGCGGCCGCAGAAGTGATTGGCCATGGGATCAGTTCCAGACTTCGAGTTCGAGGGACGGTACGAGTTCGTATTCGCGGCGGTTACGTGTGACCAGAGTGGCGTCGTGGGCCAGAGCGATGGAAGCGATGCGGAGGTCTTGCGTGCCGATGCGGATCTTCTGCGACTTCAGTTGGAGGTAGATGTCGTGTGCGGCGGCGGTGTAAGGGAGAATCCGATGAGAGGATAAATCCACAACAGCTTTGTGAAAACGATGGTAGGCCTCCTCGAGAGGCACTTTGGCCTTCCCGGCCTCGGCCTGACGGATCAAGTTTAACCAGCCCCGGAGCGTTTCTTCGACGGCGATGATCGGGATCGCCAATTGATCCTCAGGAATAGACGCGACGCGGGACCGAGTCGCGGGTTCTCCGCTCAAATGGAGGCTCAGAATGTCGTTATCGAGAACGATCATTCCGGGAACTCCGTTTTCTTCTGTTCGTCCCGCAATCGGTAAGCTTCCGCGACGATATCTTGGAGGAGTTCAGCAGCGACACCGCTATAAGTGCCCCCGAGAGCGTGTATTCCCTTGGGAGCCCATTCGACTTCGACGAGTTCACCGAACGTTTTTCGATCGAGTTCGCCCATCAGCGACGAGATCGCCGAATCGCGCGAGCTCCCTACAGCGCGGACGACTTCGTCGCCGTGGAGCGACGCCACGAAATGCCCGTTTTCCGGGCGAACGCGTACGAGCAATTTCATCACCAACCTCCTCAATCCAGGTACACAAACTCATTCGCATTCAGCAGCATCAGCGCATACTGCGCCAGCGATTTCGCGTCGTCGAGCTTGTGCTTCGCCTTCATCGCGGCGATGAACACCACATCCTTCGCCACCTCTTCGCTCTTCGGACTGCGGCCCGTCGTCAGACGGATACCGCGGATCACCTGGGCGGTCACGTCGTCCGGGAATTCCTTCTGCAATCTGTCCGCCAAAGCAGCGGCTTCGCCGTTCGTGAACTCGCCGTTG
>JAYVTJ010000272.1:0-2030 GCA_043774415.1 Fimbriiglobus sp.
GTGATGCACTCCTTCGCGGCCGATGCCGCGACCGCCGCGGCATGCCTCGCGATGGGTCTGCACCTCTCGTTCGCCGGGATGGTCACCTACAAGACTGCCGATGCGCTGCGGGCCATTGCCGCGACCGTGCCCGAGGATGGCCTGCTGATCGAAACGGATGCCCCCTATCTCGCGCCCATCCCCGTGCGCGGCCGCCGCAATGAGCCGGCGTTCGTCGCCCACACGGCGGCGTGCCTCGCGGAGGTGCGGGGTGTGAGTGTCGAACGCATCGCAAAGATCACGACGCGGAATGCGCGGGAGCTGTTCGGAATTACGTAGGTCACACTCCGCGTGACACCGGGATGAATTCAGCTTCAGTCATTCCACAAGTTGGCATCACGCGGAGCGTGACCTACAAATTCCCTCCAATATCGCCGCCCGGCTGGCGAATCACCCTCGGGAGAACCCGAAAAACGCGCCGGAGTTCCTTGACGGCTCCCGGCGAATCCATCAGACTATCCGGGCGTTCACCCGCGGTGAGTTGGGGGAAGTATGATCCGCTTCGCGTGTCCTGGCTGCTCGGCGACGTTCACCGTCACGGACGAGAAGGCCGGCAAAACGGGCAAGTGCCCCAAGTGCCAAACGCAGTTCACCATCCCGGCTGCGGCGGTCGAAGAGCTGATCATCCCGCCGCCGCATCCGACGGTCGAACCGCCGGCGCCGATGACCTCCGTCGAACCGCCGCCGCCGCCCCCGCCGCCGGTGGAGGCGCCGCCCCCGTTCCCCCCGCCCGTGGAACCGCCGCCGCCCATCGGCGCTTCGCCGGTGGCGGCCGCGCCGTCCGGCCCGAACGACCCCGTCGAGATCGTCCCCTGCCCCAAGTGCACATCGCGGCTCTCGGTGCTGCCGGGCGATGTCGGCCTCGATGTGGAATGCCCGAACTGCCAGACGGTCTACCGCGCAAACCGCGCCGATGCTCCGCCGCCGCCCGTGCTCGACGGCAAGCCGCGCACGTCGTCCCTCGTGAAGTACGGCAGCGGAGCGAAGTCCAAGCGCGACGATGACGACGACGATGACGACCGTCCGTCGCGCAAGAAGAAGAGCCGGCGGAACGATGATGACGACGATGATGACGACGATGATCGCCCGCGCCGACGGACTCGGAGCCGCGGGCGAAGTCGCCGGCGGAACTACGAAGATCACCGCGGGATGCTGATCCTGATCTTCGGCATCCTCGGCTTCTTCTTCAGCGTGATCTTCGCGATCATCGCCTGGATCCTCGGTTCGATGGATCTCAAGGCGATGGACGCGGGCCGGATGGACCCCGAAGGCCGGCAGCAGACGCAGATCGGCATGTACCTCGGTATGGCCTCGGTCGCGCTGCATGTGCTCGGCATCCTCGCCGTCTGCATCATCTGGGGCTGCATCCTCGGCGCGGCCGGCGGCGCCGCCGGTGGCGGGCGCTAGCCGGGGTCATAAACTGATTGTCCCGCCCGAATCATCCCCGCTGCTCCCGAGGATTTCATGATCCGCTTCTCGTGCCCCGGTTGCCAGGCCGTCTACACCGTCGGCCCGGAAAAGGCCGGCAAAACGGGCAAGTGCCCCAAGTGCCAGTCGCAGTTCAGCATCCCGGGGGCCGACGGCGCGGGCATGAATCAGCCGGCCCCTGCACCCGCCCCGGCCCCGGCGCCTCCGAAACCGGTCGCCGATCCCGATGCCCCCGTCGAGATCGCGGGCTGCCCGAGCTGCGGCACGGCCCTCACCGTGGCCACGCAGTACCTCGGTATGGATGTGGAATGCCCGACCTGCAAAAACGTCTTCACCGCGAAGCTGCCCGGCGCGACCAAGCCGAAGACCTCGACGAACACGGCCCTCGCCCGCACCGAGGCTCCCGCCGAGGACGATGAGGACGAACGGCCGTCGAAGAAGAAGAGCAAGCGCACGGACGACGAGGACGAAGACGACCGCCCGAGCAAGAAGAAGAGCAAGCGCGCGGAAGCGGAGGAGGACGACGAACCGCCGCGCAAGAGCAAGCGCGGGGACGACGACGC
>JAYVTJ010000273.1:0-9040 GCA_043774415.1 Fimbriiglobus sp.
GAGGATCGCAACACGGCGGGCTTACGCCACGCCGCTCGCCAGTCTCACAATTTCTTGCAACTCCCCCGCGAGAAACACCGACCCCGTCACGCAGACGCCATCCCGTTTTCCGGTCGTCGTCCACGCCGCATCCCACGCTTCCTTTGAAGATTCAAACGCGTTACACAACTTCTCCGGAGCGATCGCCGCCGAAGCCTCCGCGAGCTTCTCCGGCGCCACGCAGCGCGGGTTGTTCCCGTAGCGGCAAAAGTGGAACGCGTCGAAGTGCGGCGCCAGAATCCGCAGCATCGCGGGGTAGTCTTTGTCCGACGACACCGCGAAAACCAGCGCGCGCCGACCCGCCACCGGCAGCGATTCCGCGAGCGTGTCGGCCAGCGCCTGCGCCGACGGAACATTGTGCGCGCAGTCGAGTACGACGAGCGGATCGCGCGCCACAACTTCGATCCGACAGGGCCAGCGGACTTCCTTCAACCCGCGAACAAGTGCCGCGTCGGGAATCGTGAAGCCCTGCGAATTCAGCTCTTCGACCGCGAGCGCCGCGAGCTTCGCATTCTCGATCTGATGCGCGCCGAGCAACCCGACCTCGTAAGGGAACGCGCCGCTCGGCGTCCGCACCTCGGCGTTCATCTCCCCCGCCACGCGATCGATCACGCGCCGGGCCGCGGAGTCCTGCACGCCGCAGACCACCGGCACGCCGCGCTTGATGATCCCGGCCTTCTGGTGGGCGATCTCCTCGAGCGCATTCCCGAGCTGGGCCATGTGATCGTGCCCCACGGTCGTGATGATGCTCACCAGCGGCCGGCAGACGTTCGTCGAATCGAAGCGGCCGCCGAGCCCGACTTCGAGGATCGCGACCTCGACGCGCCGGTGCAAGAAGTGGAGCATCCCGAGGGCGGTGCCGATCTCGAAAAACGTCGGCGACTCCCCCGGTTCTGCTTCGAGAGCGCGCACGGCCGGCGCCACCTGCTCCATCAGCGCCGCGAATTCGTCGCGGGTGATCGGGGCACCGTTCACCTGCATCCGCTCTTCGACGTGCCCGAGGTGCGGCGAGGTGAACAGTCCGACGCGGTACCCGGCGGTCTGGAGCACCGAGCCGAGCATCGCCGCCGTGGAGCCTTTGCCTTTCGTGCCCGTGATGTGGACGATTCGCAGGCGGTCGTGGGGGTCGCCGAGCCGGCGCAGGAACGCGCGCATCCGTTCGAGCTTCAGGTCTTCGGGCGCCGCCGCTTTCACTTCGTAGTTGATGCGCCCGAACCAGAAGGCGATGGCGTCGTCGTAGGTCATGGGGGAAATGTAGAGGGGGAGCGAGCACCGGCGAGCCGGCCGTCGTCGCGGTCGGCTCGCCCCGTCGATTCACTTCGGCCGCTGGCTCAGCAGATACGCCAGCAGGTGGTAGTACTCCGCTTCCGGGATGATCGCATCGACATTCGCCGGCATCGCCGAAATGTTCGACTTCACCACCTTGTCCACGTCCTTCGCGGGGATGCGCTCCTCCTTGCCGAGCGCATCGACGAGGACGTAAACCGCCCCCTCTTCGCGAACGAGGCCCGTCGGACTGCGGCCGTCGATCAGTTGCAGCGTCGTCGCTTTGAATGCGGCATCGACGTTGCGGTTCGGGTCGAGCGTGTCTTCGAGCAAGCGCTCGAGTCCGCGGATGCCGACGCCGTCGAGCTGCGGGCCGACCTTGGCCCCCTCGTTGTTGATCTGGTGGCAGACCGCGCAGTTCTTCGCGAAGACTTCCTTGCCCTTGGCGAGGTCGGCTTTGAAGTTCTTGAAGCCGTCGCCGCGCTTCTTGATGAGGTCGTCGATGCGCTTCTCCGGCGCGGCGATCCCCTTCGTGAGGTCGGCGATGCGGGCGTCGAGGTCTTTCACTTTGGTCGCGCGGAGGCGATCGACGACGGTCTTCTCCTGGAGCAGCCGCGCGGGGGCTTCACCCGCTTTGATCGAGAGCAGTAGAAGGTCGGCGCCGAACTTGTCCCCGGCCAGGCCGGTGGCAAGTGCGAGCGCGAGGGAATAGGGCGCGGTCTTGAGCGAGTCCTTTGCCCAGATCGCATCGGCCGCTGTCGGTTGCGTCAGCAGCTTGCCGAAGAGCCGGCTCCGCGCATCGGGCGGGAACGCGGCGCTCGCCATCCACCCGCGCACCTGCGGCCGCGCCTTTTCGGGCGCCGCCGCGAGGTACGCTTCGGCGGTCTCGAGGCGGGCGTCAGTCGGCTGCTTCGCGTCGGCGAAGAGTTTCTCGAGCGCGGGGACGAGTTTCTTCTGGCCGATTTCGGTGAGCGGGCGACCCGAGCCGACCCAATCGGAGATCGTGCGGGCGGCCAGTCGCCGCGTGGCGTCCGATGTATCTTCGAGGCCGTCGTCGAGGGCCGACTGCACCGCGGAGATCGTCGCATCGTCGAGGCGCTGGGCCTTGCCGAGGCGTTCGCCGCGCAGGAGGGACTGCACCAGATCGAGACGATCCTGGACGACGGCCCCGCGATCCTTCGCGGGGAACTCCGCGGGGTGTTTCACGATGGCGCGCCACAGCTCGGGCCGCGCTTGCTTCCCGACGAGTTCCGCGACGCGCTGCCGGGAGGCCTTGTCGAGCTTTTCGGCGCGGAACAGATTCGCGAGGGCATCGACGGCGGCGGGATTGCCCGTGGCCACCGCGACATCGGCGAGGACGGCGGTCGCGTGGAAGTCGGCGGTGTCCAACGGCACGCGAAAGCCGCCTTCGGCGTTGAGACAGGCTTTCAGCGCGATCCGCGCCGCGTGCCGCATGTGAGTGTCGTCGGCTGGGATCTTGGGGATGGATTCCACCAGCGGCCCGACGAAGTCGGAGTGCGGGTGGGCCGCGAAACCGTCCACGAGCGCCCGCCGCATCCGGACGGAGTCGGGGAAGTCCTTCCACGCGGTCAGCGCAATCCCGCGATCCTCGGCCGTCCACTTCTCCTTCGACGCCAGCGCCCGCATGATGAGGCCCGTGAAGCGCGGCCGCTCCTTCGCGTCCCTCTTGGCGCCGTACTTGAGGGCGTCCGCGTAGCCGACCTCGCCCTTCCCTTCCGCATCCGTCCGCTCGTCGAGCATCTTGACCATGCCGATGTAGGTCGTCAGAAGCTCGATGTTGTCGAAGTTGAAGATGAGCTTCTGCGAGTCCGGATCCAGCGTGTGTTCGAGCTTCCCGCCCTTGGCGCGGCGCACGAGTTCGTGGAAGGCCATAAGCCGCCGCGTCGTGTTCGCCGAAACGAGATCCTTGTGCAGGGCGCTTTCGTCGGCCTTGGCCCAGTCCGCATACGGCATCTTGGGGGCCGGATTCTTGTCGCCGGTGTAGACGATGCGCCAGAGCCGGCCGCGGTCCTTGTCGCGGCCGGGGTGCTTCAGATCCACCTCGTAATGGCCGATGATCTTGTTGTAAAAATCCGAGATGTAGAGCGCGCCGTCCGGCCCGAGCTTGATGTCGGCGGGGCGGAACCAGGCGTCGTCGGTGCTCAGGAAGTCGGGCAGCTCCTTGCCGACGGGCGTGCTGCCGTGCCATTCGATGCGGTCGAGGTTGATGCGGTTGGTCACGACGTTGCCGAGGAACATCACGCCGCTCCACTCCTTCGGGAAGTGGTCCCCGCCGTAGAAGACGAGGCCGCACAGGCCGGTGCTGCCGTGCTGGTGATTGACGACGTAAGGCCCGTAGCCCAGCCCATCGTGCGGCTTGCCGAAGCTGTCGTAGTAGGCCCCGCGGATGAGCTGCGTGATCGGCTTGCTGTGGCAGCAGGCCGTGTAGAGGTTGAGCCACGGATCGACGGCGATGCCGAAAGGATTCACCTGCCCGTGCGTGAAGATTTCGATGCGGCTGCCGTCGGCCTTGAAGCGGAAGGTGTTGCCGCTGTTCATCGCGATTTCGTGGCCGTCCTTGCCCTTCACCTTGCTGTCGTTGCTGAAGCCGTGCGTGGCGTAGATCCAGCCGTCGGGCATGAGGGTGAAGGAGTTCGTCATGCCGTGGGTATCGCGGTAGCCGAAGCCGGTGTAGAGCACTTCGCGTTTGTCCGCCTTGCCGTCGCCGTCGGTGTCCGTGAGCTTCAGGATGCTCCCCGCTTCGGAGACGATGACCGACTTCCCGTCGCCCAGCGGCAGCACGCCGATGGGGATGTTCAACTTCTCGTCGAAGATCTTGATCGTCTTCGCCTTGCCCTTTTCGTCGAAGTCGGAGAGCACATACAAGCGGTCGGTCCCTTCGCCCGGTTTCGCGGCCCACGGATAGAGGTGCGAAGTCGTCACCCAGAGGCGACCCTTGGAATCGAAGGCCATCTGCATCGGCTTCTGGATTTCCGGCTCGGCCGCGATGAGCTGCGCCTCGAAGCCCTTGGGAAGCTTGAACGCCTTGCGTTCGTCGTCGGGAGATTTGGCATCGGTCTTGGCGATGAGATCCTGGGCGGGCGCCGATGCGAGCAGCAGCGCGGCGGAGGCGAAGGCGAGGAGATACCGCATGGCGGGGGAGGCTCCGGGGAGGAGGGGTGCGGGGGTTAGTTTATTGCGCGGGCTCCACGCTGCGCTCCAGGCCGGTGCCGAAGTTTTTCCCCGGCTTCGACTATGTCGAATGCAAGCTCGGCATGCGGAATCCGCCGATCGCGGATGCCGAGCTTCGTCATTCGGCGAAAGAGGGCGGCGGGGAGCTTCAGCCCCGACCGTTTCGCGGTCGTGTGGGAAAAATTTGCGGCCCGCTTGTCGATGTCGCATCGGAACAGTACTCTTTTATTGTTGAGATAGAGTCTCAACATCCACGCCCTACCAGCCTGCTTCGCCAGATGAGTCGCGGTTCCTCCCGCTCCAGCCGGCAATGCGGTTCACCCCGTTTCAAGATGTGGTACCATGCATCGACGCCCCAATCCCGCCCGCCGTGCCTTCACGCTGATCGAGTTGTTGGTGGTCATCGCCATCATCGCCGTTCTCATCGGCCTCCTGCTCCCCGCCGTCCAGAAGGTGCGGGAGGCGGCGTCGAGGATGAGTTGCACCAATAACCTCAAGCAGATCGGCCTCGGCCTTCACAGCTATCACGACGCCAATCTGGTCTTCCCACCGGGGTTCACGGCCATCGCCGGGCCGGGCGGCGATACCAGCCCCGGATGGGGCTGGGCGTTCTACATCCTGCCGTACATCGAACAGGACAACTTGTTCCGCTCGCAGACGAACCTCAACCAATCCGTGACCGCGTCGCCGCTGCTCCGTCAGAAGGTCAAGATTTACTCCTGCCCGTCCGACATCCAGACGGAGCCGTTCCAGGTGTACGGGCCGGGCGGTGTGCCGCTGTCGGGCGTGATGGCCGCACCGTGCAGCTACGCCGCATTCGTCGGGGCAGACGAATCGGAAGTCTCGACCGGCGACGGCAACGGCCAATTCCACGGCTGCTTCTATCGCAACAGCAGGACGAGGATCACCGACATCACGGACGGGACGAGCCACACGGCCCTGGTCGCCGAGCGGGCGGTTGGTCTGTCTCAAGGAACGTGGGCGGGTGCAATCCCTGGTGCGAGACAGCGGCTCGGCCCGAAGAACCCGGCCTTTGCCGCAACTCCAAGCGCAGACTTCGACCCGGATCAGTTCGTTTTGCTGCACGCCAACCACATCAATCCTACCCTTGCCCAGTCAGATGACGGCGGGACGGATGATCCGTCCAGTTTCCATACCGGGGGAGCGAACCACCTTTTCGGTGACGGTTCGGTGCGGTTCATACGAACCGTTGGCGGGAACAAGGGGTCGCCTCCACCGGCTGATCGCATTGCGTATTGGGCGGTGGGGACGAGGGCGGACGGCGACCTCACGGGGGATCAGTGATGCGACCGGCAGCCTTCTTGCTCATGCTCATCCTCTGCCTGTTCGGTTGCAGCCGATCCGACGTTCCGAAGGAGAAGTATTTCGGCGGTGAGCCGGTCGAACACTGGCTGGTGGCGATCAAAAGCCCCGACTCGAAGGTTCGCAAGAAAGCCGCCGATGTTCTCGGCAACGTCGGGCCGGCCGATCCCCGTTCTGTTCCGGCTTTGATCGAAGCCGTGAAAGACCGGGATGCCAAAGTCCGTGACGCCGCCGTGCTGGGGCTTTCCAAGATAGGCCCACCGGCATCCTCCGCCGAGTCGGTGCTGGAAGAAGCGACGAAGGACAGAGACCCCTCCATCCGTTCTCATGCGGCGACCGCATTGGAACGGGTCCGGGGAGCCAAGTAGCTATTCCGCCCCATTCCAATCACGCCTCGCCTCCGAAGGGCACCCCCGGATCAAGAAAACGCGGACGGGCATATTTATTCTCTCCACCTTGGCACGGTCGGGAAAATGCCAAGCCGACGGGGGCAGGACTGTCAAGAATAATTGTGCCTGGCCCCATTTTACCCAAACCTGTGATCGGAGGCCCCGCCACGATGATTTCGATGCGATCGGCCCGGGGCGAAATCGGACGCAACCCGTTGCCGTGCATGGGTTCTACCGAGAGGTTGAAATGATTCCGCACGGGGGTGGGGGGGTCTCGGTCGAAATCATTTCCGACGTTCGGTCAGTGGAACACCCTTCGCTTCACCGTGCCGCCGCTGACCTCGTGCACCGGCGAAACCACGATGAACGCCCCCTCGTCGTGCGACTTCACCAGCGCCTCCAGCTTCGTCAGCTCCAGCCGCGTCACCACGCAGTAGAGCACCTCCTGTTCGGCCGTCGTGTAGCCGCCGATCGCTTTCAGCACCGTCACGCCGCGGCCCAAATCGTTCAGGATCGCTTCGCGGATCGCGACGTGCTTGTCGGAGAAGATCATCACGCCGTTGTAGGCTTCGATGCCGTGCAGCAGGTAGTCGATGGTCTTGAACGCCGTGAAGTAGGTGAGCACCGAGTACATGGCCGGCTCGACGCCGAGGAAGAATGCGGCGACTGCGAAGAGGACGACGTTCAAGCCGAGAATGATCTCGCCGACGGTGGCGAAGGTGCGCTTGCTGAGGAGCACCGCGAGGATTTCGGTGCCGTCGAGGACGCCGCCGTTGCGGATGGCCAGCCCGACGCCGGCCCCGACGAAGAAGCCGCCGAAGACGGCGCCGAGGAGTTTGTCTTTGGTCGCATCGGGTAACGTGTCGGCTTCGACGGCGCCGGCGAGCGCGAGGATGGCGAAGGCGCTCTTGATCGCGAAGGTCCGCCCGAGGTGCCGGTAACCGAGGGCGATGAACGGTGCGTTGGCGATTACGAGGAACATGGCGAGTGGCAGGCGCGTCCACTGCGCGAGCAGCATCGAGATGCCGGTGACGCCGCCGTCGATGAAGTGATTCGGCAGCAGGAAGCTGTCCAGGCCCATCGCCGCGACGGCCGCCCCCGCCGCAAGCCAGATCCAACTGCCGTAGGTCCGAATCACGCGCCGACTCCGGTGGGAATCGGGCATTCTATCCGGCCCGCGTCCGGCGCTCTTCTTCGTACTTGTGCAGCTTGTTGTAGAGCGTCTTCAGACTGATCCCCAGCTCATTCGCCGTCGCCTGCTTGTTGTACTTGTTCTGCGCATACACCGTCAGGATGTACTCCATCTCGACGTCGGCGAGCGTCTTCATCCCCGCGGACTGCGAGTGGTACGGCATCGGCAGCACGGCGGGCGCGTCCGCGCCGCGCGGGGCCGCGGTGTAGCTCGGCGTGTTCGCCAGCCGCGCCCGCACTTCCATCGGCAGGTGCTGCGCCGTGATCGGCTGGTTCCCCGAGACGATCCAGGCGTACTCCATCGCGTTCTTCAGCTCGCGGATGTTGCCCTTCCAGTTGTAGGCCATCAGCACGTCGAGCACCTCGGCCGTCAGAAGGTCGGCGACCATTTCCAGCGGCCGCTTCGACACGAGCGCCAGCAGGTGCACCGCGAGGTCGGGGATGTCCTGCTTGCGCTCGCGCAGCGGCGGCAGGTGGATGTGGAACATGTTGAGCCGGTAGAGCAGATCCTCGCGGAACTCCCCCTCGGCGATCATCTTGTTGAGGTCCTTGTTCGTCGCGGCGATCACGCGGACATCGCTGTAGACCGCTTCGGTGGCGCCGAGCGCCCGCACTTCGCCCGACTCCAAGAAGCGCAGCAGCTTCACCTGGATGTTCTTGTCGAGGTCGCCGAGTTCGTCGAGGAAGAGCGTGCCGGTGTGGGCGACTTCGAATAGCCCTTTGCGATCCCGGTCGGCCGTGCTGTGCGACCCCTTCTTGTGGCCGAAGAGTTCCGATTCCGCGAGGGTCTGCGTGAGCGTGCCGCAATTTACCGGGACGAACGGCAGATCGACGCGCTTGCTCTTGAGGAACAGACTCCGCGCGACGACCTCCTTGCCCGTGCCGGTTTCACCCGTGATGAGGACGCGGGCGTCGGTCGGCCCGAGCTGTTCGATCAACCTCAATACCGGTTGCATGGCGGGGCTGCTGCCGACCATCAGGCTCGGTCCCTCGGCGGCCTGCACGCGCGCTTCGAGCGCGGCCGCTTTGCTCTTGAGACGCTTCTTGTCGGCGGCGCGGAGGAGCACCGCTTCGATCTCGCTCATTTTGCAGGGTTTGCGGAGGTAGTCGCAGGCCCCGAGGCGCATCGCCTGCACCATGCTCTCTTCGCTGGCGTAGCCGGTCATCATCACGGCTTCGGTGTCCGGCGCGATCTGCTTGAGGCGCTGGAGCACGTCGATGCCGGTCATGTCGGGCATGCGGATGTCGAGGATGGCGAAGTCGAAGCTTTGCCGGGCGATGGCCTCGAGCGCCGTGGTGCCGTTCGGGCAGACGACCACGTCGTGGCCGAGGCGCGGCAGCTCCGTGCGCATGAACTCTTGCAGGGAGCGCTCGTCGTCCACGAAGAGCACGCGGAGGCGGTTCGGGTTGTTCGCTGTGGCCAAGGGATCTTTCTCCTATTCCGCACGACCCGCAGGCGGTCGAGATTCTCGATGCGAGTCCCGGATCTGCGCTCCGGAGGAGCGGCCGGTCTCCGTCAGGGTTCCCGCCATTGACAACCGACTATCGAAACTCGGTCACCCTTCTTCGCCCCAGCGGGGCCGACTTACATAGCCCAGGGCGGAAGCCCTGGGTCCGGGGCGACAATTCTCCCGCCCCGA
>JAYVTJ010000274.1:0-11114 GCA_043774415.1 Fimbriiglobus sp.
CCCCCCGGCCCCCTCTCCGAAACGGAGAGGGGGTGACTCCGCTGTTTTGTAGGTCACGCTCCGCGTGACCTACAGAGATCTCACTCACGGTCACTCTCACACACTTCTCACGCGGCCGGGGTGTAATACCCCGGCTGCGGTCGTGTTATGCTGGCACGATCCCTCCCGCGAGGCCGATGCCATGAAGTCCCGCCTGCTCAAAGCCGCCGCCTTCGGCCTCGCCGCCTTCGCCGCGACCACGCTCATCTCCGATCCTCAGTTCGCCCAGGCCCAGAAGGGCCTTTTCAAGAACAAGCTCAAAGAAAAAGACGCCCCCAAGCCGCCGGAGGCGAGGCCGGCCGACGACAAGGCGCTCACGCAGGAGCAGACGGCTTTCTTCGAGAAGAAGATCCGGCCGGTGCTCGTCGACAAGTGCTACTCGTGCCACTCGACCGACACGCCGAAGGGAGCCAAAGGCGAGCTGCTGCTCGATACCCGCGAGGGCACCCTCAAAGGCGCGGTCGCCGGTCCGGGTGTGATCCCGGGGAACTCGAAGAAGAGCGCGATCATCCGGGCGATGAAGGGGGATGGCCTCGATCCGATGCCGCCGAAGGAGAAGCTCGACGCCGAGGTGATCGCCGACTTCGAGAAGTGGATCGCGATGGGCGCCCCCGACCCGCGTACGGGGAAAGCCGGGCCGAAGCCGATCGACATCGCGAAGGGGAAGGAGCACTGGGCCTTCCAGCCGGTGAAGGCGCCGGGGGTGCCGAAGCTGAAAGAGCAGCCGGCGAACCCCGTCGATGCGTTCGTGCGGAAGGCGCTCGCTGACAAGGGCTTGACACCGAGCGCTCCCGCCGAGAAGGCCACGCTCCTCCGCCGCGTCACCTTCGATCTCATCGGCCTGCCGCCGACGCCCGAGCAGCTCGAAGCCTTCTTGAAGGACAATTCGGACAAAGCCTTCGAGAAGGTGATCGACGCGCTGCTCGCCAGTCCGCAGTTCGGCGAGCGCTGGGGCCGGCACTGGCTCGATGTGGCCCGCTACGCCGACTCCAGCGGCAAGGAGCAGAACATCGTCTACCCGTTCGCTTGGCGCTACCGCGATTACGTCATCGCGGCGTTCAACAAGGACAAGCCGTACGACCGCTTCATCAAGGAGCAACTCGCCGGTGATCTGCTACCCTCGAAGAATGACGCCGAGAAGGCCGAGCATCTGATAGCGACCGGCTACCTCGCGGTCGGCGCCAAGAGCCACAACGAGCGCAACCCGCGCCAGTTCGCGCTCGATGTCGCCGACGAGCAGATCGACGCCTTCAGCCAGGGGATGCTCGGCATCACGATCTCCTGCGCCCGCTGCCACGATCACAAGTTCGATCCGATCCCGACGAAGGATTACTACGCCATCGCCGGGATCTTCACGAGCACCGAGACCAAGTTCGGCACCGCCCCGTCCATCCAGAGCCGCCAAACGGCGCCGCTCATCGAACTTCCCGCAGCGCCCGATGTGCCCGTGGGCACGATGATGACGAAGACCGAATTCGACCGCCTGAAGACCCGGCTGACCGAAACGAAGAAGCAGCGCGAAGACGCGACCGAAGCCGGGAAGAAGGACACGCAGCCGAACATCCGCCTCCTCGTCTTCAACGCCCAGATCGCGACGATGGAAAAGCAGCTCAGCTACTACGACGCGGACGGAAACCCGAAGAAGATGGCGATGGGTGCCGCCGACCGCACCTTCCCCCGGGATATGCCGGTGTACACGCGCGGCGAACTGACCAAGCCGGGGGAAACGGCGCCGCGCGGCTTCGCGCAGGTGATCGCCCCCGCCGCTCCGAAGATCAAAGTTGGTAGCGGTCGCAAGGAGCTCGCCGAGTGGGTCGCCAGCCCGTCGAACCCGCTCACGGCCCGCGTCTACGTCAACCGCGTCTGGGGGCACCTCTTCGGCAAGGGCCTCGTCGCCAGTCCGGACAACTTCGGCACCGCCGGTCAGAAGCCGACGCACCCGGAACTGCTCGACTACCTCGCCGGGACGTTCGTGAAGGACGGCTGGAGCACGAAGGCGCTCATCAAGAATCTGATGCTGAGCGATACCTACCGCCAAGCGAGCGCGCACCGCGAGGCGAATGCGGCGGTCGATCCGGACAACGACTATCTCTGGCGAATGAGCAAGCGCCGCTTGGATGCCGAAGCGATCCGCGATGCGATGCTCGCGGCCAGCGGCGAACTCGACACGAAGGCTCCCGAGGGTAGCCCCGTGCAGAAACTCGAAGGGCCGACGCAGCAGGTCGCGAGATTCGGCGGGGGCCTCGGCGACCTCGCGAACAACACGAAGCGCTCGGTCTACATCCCGATCATCCGCGACATGACGCCCGAGAGTTTGGACCTCTTCGACTTCCCCGATGCGAGCTTGGTCAACGGCCACCGCGACGATACGAGTGTGCCATCGCAGGCCCTCTACCTGATGAACAATGCGGCCGTGATGAAGCTCGCCGACAAGGGGGCCGAGAAGTTGATCGCCAAGTACCTCTCGCCGACGGAGCGTATCGAAGCGGCGTTCCAGCTCGCGTTCGGTCGCGGGGCGAGCAAGACAGAGGCAAAGGCCGCGGAAGCGTTCCTGGAGAAATTCAAGAAGACGAGCCGCGGCGGGGAGAAGGCCGCGTGGAGCGCGCTGGTTCAGGCGCTGTACGGCACAGCGGAGTTCAGGTTATTGGATTGAACCATGTAGGACAGGCTTTCCAGCCTGTCTCGATCAGACATTCATCAACAATACTGACAGGCTGGAAAGCCTGTCCTACATCGATCGAGCCTTCCCATGATCCACTTCGCCGAAACCCCCACTGGCCTGTCCCGCCGCGCGGCGCTCCGACTCGGCACCCTCGCCTTTGCGGGGCTGCAAGGTCTCGCCGCCCGCGCCGCCGATGGCCCGCTCGGCCCGAAGAAGCCGATGCTGCCGGCGAAGGCCAAGCACGTCATCTTCCTCTGCATGCAGGGCGGGCCGAGCCACCTCGACACCTTCGACCACAAGCCGCAGCTCACGAAGGACAACGGCAAAGCGCCGCCCGCCGGCAAGGGTCGCGGCTTCGGCGGCGGCACCCTGCTCGGCAGTCCGTTCGCCTTCAAACAACAGGGTAAAGCTGGGCTGTGGATGAGCGAGGTCTTCCCCAACCTCGGCAAAGTCGCCGACGAACTCTGCATCCTCAACGGCATGAACACGACCGTTCCCGCCCACCCGCAGGCCTTCCTGCAACTGCACACCGGCACCTCGCAGTTCATCCGCCCGAGCCTCGGCGCCTGGACGCTCTACGGCCTCGGCACCGAGAACCAGAACCTCCCCGGCTTCATCAGCCTGAACCCGCCGACGGGCAACGGCGGCTCGCAGAACTACGGGAGCGCCTTCCTCCCGGCCGTCTACCAGGGGACGAAAATCGCCGGCGGTGGCGGCGGCTTCGGTCCGATGGGCGGCGGTGGCGGGATCGGCAAAGTGTCGAACATCAGCAACCCGAAGTACAGCACCGACAGCCAGCGCGCCCAGCTCGACTTCCTCCAGGAACTCAACAAGGAGAAGCTCGCGAAGGACAAGGAGAACGCCGGGGTCGAAGGGGTGATCCAGAGCTACGAACTCGCGTTCCGGATGCAGCGCGACGTGCCGAAGATGATGGACCTCTCGGGCGAATCGAAGGAGATGCAGGCGAGCTACGGCATCGGCGACCGCGCCACCGAAACCTTCGGCCGCGAGTGTATGCTTGCCCGGCGCTTCGTCGAAGCCGGCGTGCGCTTCGTCGAGATCACCTACGGCAACTGGGACCAGCACCGCAACCTCAAGGCTGACATCGAACGGCACGCCGGGGCCATCGACAAGCCGATCGCGGGGCTGATCGCCGACCTCAAGAAGCGCGGCCTGCTTCAGGACACGCTCATCGTCTGGTGCGGGGAGTTCGGCCGCACGCCGGTGGCGCAGGGCACCGACGGCCGCGATCACAACAACAAGGGCTTCAGCGCCTGGATGGCGGGCGGCGGAGTCCGGGGCGGCACCGTCCACGGCAAGACCGACGAGCACGGCTTCGAGGCCGTGGAGGGGAAGGTGGACATCCACGATTTCCACGCGACGATCCTGCACCTGATGGGGCTGGACCACGAGAAGCTGACGTTCAAGTATGCGGGCCGCGACTTCCGCCTGACGGACGTGAAGGGGAAGGTCGTGAAGGAAGTGCTGGCATGATTTTCGGAGCCGGATGCGTGAGCGACGGTCTTCGCTTCTACCGTCACTCACGCGACCGGCTCGGAAAGATTTCAGACGAATAGCTCCGCGACGTTCCGCCCTGCGGTCGCCGGGGGAAGCGGTTGCCGATCCCGGTTCATCACTTCGACCCACTCTTCGACGATCTGGCACAGTTCGCGGTACACTTCCGCTTCGTCCGAGCCGTGACAGCAAGGACCGATCACGCCGGGGCACTGGCCGACGAACGCATCGTCCGCCTCCGACCATTCGACGATCTTGAGATAGCGTGCCGCATCGGTCATGATTCCGCCTCCCCTTCATCGGCTACTTGTTCACCGTTCCCGATCCCCTCCGGCATTTTCCCGTCCGGCGAGCTCGCGTACACTGTACGCAACACCCTTCGGACCGCCCGCCCATGATTGTCGGCATCGATCTCGGCACGACGTTCTGCGCGGTGGCCCACCTCGACGACCGCGGCCGGCCCGTCACCATCCCCAACCGCGAGGGGGAAGTGCTGACGCCGTCGGCCGTCTACCTCACGGGCACTGGCGAAGCCGTCGTCGGCCAACCGGCACTCGATGTCGCGCTCGAGCAGCCGGAGAAGGTGGCCACGCTCATCAAGCGGCAGATGGGCCGCGCCGAGTACGGCCGCGTGGTGGCGGGTCGCACCTTCCGACCGGAAACGCTCTCGGCGGTCATCCTGCGCAAGCTCATTCAAGATGCGGAGCAGCACCTCGGTCCGATCACTCAAGCCGTCATCACGGTGCCCGCCTACTTCGACGACACCCGGCGCAAGGCGACCATCGACGCCGGTCGGATCGCCGGTCTCGAGATCCTCGACATCATCGACGAACCGAGCGCCGCGGCGCTCGCATACACCTTCCAACAGTCGGCCGCGGCGAACCTCGCACCGGGCGAATTGCCGCCCGATGCCGCGAAGACCGTGCTCGTGTACGACCTCGGCGGCGGCACCTTCGACGTGACCCTCGTGAAGCTCGGCAAGAAGCGATTCCAGACGCTCGCCATCGAAGGCGACGTCCGTCTCGGCGGCAAGGACTGGGACGACCGGCTCGTGAACTATGTCGCGGAGAAGTTCGAGCAGGCTCACGGCGGCGATCCGCGCACCGACGAGCAATCGATGGCGATGCTCGAATCGTCGGCGGAGCGGGCCAAGCGGACGCTCAGCAAGGTCGATGCGGCGACGATCACCTGCACGCACGACGGCAAGAAGTTCACCGTGCCGATCACCCGCGCCGAGTTCGAGACCCTCACCCGCGATCTGCTGCTCCGCACGCGGCTCACGGCCCAGCAGGTCGTCAATCAATCGGGCATGAAGTGGGATGCCGTCGAGAAGGTGCTGATGGTCGGCGGCAGCACGCACATGCCGGCGACGGGGCGGATGCTGAAGGAGCTGACGGGCCGCGAGCCGGATCGCTCCCTCGCGGTGAGCGAAGTGGTGGCGCGCGGGGCCGCCGTGCATGCGGGGATCGTCGCGGCGCGGCGGGCCAAAGAGGCAAACGCCGACGCGAAGTCGGCCGTGTTCGACGGCATCGTCGAGATCAGCGTGAACGCCCACAGCTTGGGGGTCGAGGTGCGCGGGCCGGATGCGAAGCTGAACGACCGCCTCGTCGTAAAGAACACGCAGTTGCCCGCGGCGGTGAGCCGGGTCTACTACACAGCCCAGGTGAACCAGACGAAGGTCCGCGTGCGCGTGTTGCAAGGGGAAGCCAAGCAGGCCGAGGCGTGCATGCCCGTCGGCGAGTGCTGGATCGACGGTCTGCCGGCGAACCTGCCGAAGGGGTCGCCGGTGCAGGTGCGCTGCGCGCTGGCGGCGAATGGCCTGATCGAAGTGATGGCCCTCGACATGACGAGCGGCCGCATGGCGAAAGCGGAACTCCGCCGGACCGGCGGGCTGACGGATGCGGAAATTGCGAAAGAAGCGGAGTGGGTACGGGGGTTGCAGATCCAGTAATGATCGAGGCGAGCCGACCCTGTCAAGGGTCGGGTGGCTCCGACTCCCCGTTTCACATGATCTTCGATTGGCGAACGCACTTGACTCCTATCAAGGGTCGGGTGGCGCCGACTCCGTTTTCGAATGATCATCGATCGGCGAACTTACCCGACTCTTGACAGGGGTCGGCTCGCCTCAGTCTTTCCCACCCTTCCGACAACGTCCCTCCGCTGCTACTATAAGTTGAGCGTCCCCGCCGAACCCCGACTGGCTGTCCCCGATGCGCGATCCGATGACCTGGGCGCTGCCGCTGTTCCGTGCCTTCGGCATCCAGGTCCGCGTCCACGCCCTCTTCTTCATCATCACCCTCGGCCTCTTCCTCCGGCAGGTCGCGGTCACACCGAGCAACGTCGTCTGGTGGGGCGACGTCTTCCTCTTCCTCATCCCCCTGCTCTTCGGCATCATCCTGCTGCACGAATTCGGCCACTGCTTCGGTGCCCGCGCCGTCGGCGGCGAAGCCGAGGAAATCCTCATCTGGCCCCTCGGCGGCTTGGCGTTCGTCAGCCCGCCGCACGAGTGGAAGGCCCACACCTACACCGTCGCGGCCGGGCCGTTCGTCAACGTCCTCATCTGCGTCGTCGCGGGCGGCATCATGCTCGGGGCCGGGTTCCTGCCGAACTTCAATCCGATGTCCGATCCGTACGTCTCCGAAATGAAAAGCATGAAGGACGACCGGGTCTACACGAGCCAGTACGGCCTGCGACTGTACCTTCCCTATACCGCCGAAGCGCCGCCGGATCACCCGTCGCTCGAAGTCGGCAAGCCGGCCGATATGACCGATTCGGCGGTGAAGTCGGGTTACGATCGGGCGCTCGCCCCCGGCTGGGTCGTCTGGGTCCACCGCACCTTCTGGTGGTCGTGGCTGCTGCTGCTCTTCAACCTCATTCCAGCGTTCCCACTCGACGGCGGGCAGTTGCTGCAGGGCTTCATCTGGGGTCGGCGCGACTACCGCACCGGCGTCCAAGTCGCGGCCCGCATCGGGTTCCTCTGCTCCTTCCTCGTGCTGATCGCGTCGATCTCTTCGAACGAGTCGATGATGATGGGCCTCGGGCTGTTCATGCTGTTCAGCAGCGCGCTGAAGCTGCGCTCCCTCGAAATGGAAGAGGGGGGCTACGGCGATTACGGCAACGGCTACTCGAACCCGGACGACGACGAGGAAGCCCCGAAGCCCCGGCCGAAGAAGCTGAGCTTCGTGAAGCGCTGGCTGCAAGCGCGGGCGATGAAGCGGCTCCGCCACGAAGCGGCCCAGCGCCAGCAGGACGACGAACGGATGGACCAACTGCTCGACAAGATCGCCAAGGGGGGCAAAGGGGCGCTGACCGACGATGAACGCCGCTTCATGGAGCGCGTCAGCGCGAGGTTTCGAAACAAGTGAACTCGGGTATGGGGTTTGGAGTATTGGTCACACTTTCACCCACGCCTCAATCTTGGTTTCGGTCATTTCGGTCAGTTCGGTCATTTCGCTGCTTTCGCGGAGGGGGGTCTGTAGAACGATTGAAACTGAAATTGAAACTTGCAACATGCCTTAACCCCTGACCCCCACACACGATCGGTGAGCGGAGCCAAGAGTGTCGTCGAACCTCATCGAACCCCGGACTCTGCAAGGCTTCCGCGATTACCCGCCGGCGCTGATGATTCCGCGCGAGCGCGTCCTCCAGACCGCACGCATCGTGTATCGCAGTTACGGCTACGCGCCCATCGACACGCCGACGCTCGAGTTCGCCGAAGTGCTGCTCGGCAAAGGCGGCGGCGAGAACGACCGCATCGTCTACCGCTTCAAGGATCACGGCGACCGCGACGTGGCCCTGCGCTTCGACCTCACGGTGCCGTTCGCCCGTTTCGCCGCCACGCACGTTCCCCAATTGGGCACGCCATTCAAACGCTATGCGATGGGCCCCGTCTGGCGCGGCGAGCGGCCGGGGCAGGGGCGCTACCGCGAATTCTGGCAGTGCGACTTCGACACCATCGGCACCACGAGCAACGCCGCCGATGCGGAAGTCGCGCTGGTCATCAACGATCTGTTCACGGCGCTGGCCATCGAGAACTTCCAGATCCGCGTGAACAACCGGCTGCTGCTCAACGGGCTGCTCGAAAAGATCGGCGTGCTCGACAAAGCCGTGCCGGTGCTGCGCTGCCTCGACAAGCTCGCGAAGATCGGCCGGGAGAAGGTGATCGACGAGATGACCCGCGAAGCGGGCGTGACAGTTGAGCAAGCGGAGCGCGTGCTGAAACTCGCGGAAGCATCGGGGACGAACGCGGAGATCCTGAGTGCGGCCGAGGCGACCTTCGACGGCAACCCGAACGAGAAGGCCCGCGAAGGGCTGCTGCGCCTTCGGGAACTCCTGAGCATCGCGGAGATCGCCGGCATTCCGGAGGGTCGAATCCGCATCGACCTGAGCATCGCGCGCGGGTTGGATTACTACACCGGCAGCATATACGAAACTTTCCTGACGGACCTCCCCGGCATCGGCTCCGTGTGCAGCGGCGGGCGCTACGACAACCTCGCCAGCAAATTCACGAAGCAAGTTTTGCCCGGTGTCGGCGCATCGCTCGGCGTCGATCGGTTGCTCGCCGCGATGGAGGAGATCAAGCACCCGTGGATGACGGGGCAGAGCACTCCGGCCCCGGTGCTCGTGCTGCAGTTCGAGAACACGTGGCTCGGGCACTATCAGCGCGTCGCCCGTGCTCTGCGAGCGGCGGGGATCGGCGCGGAGGTCTATCCCGAGGTGAAGCGGCTGAAGGCGCAGTTCGAGTACGCCGACAAGCGCGGGTTCAAAGTGGCGCTGATCGCGGGGTCGGAGGAGTTCGCCGCCGGTGTGTGGAAGATCAAGGATCTGTCGAAGCGCGAAGAGATGAAGGTGCCGGAGTCGGATGTGGTGGCGAAAATCCGAGGCTTATTGTAGGTCGGACTTTCCAGCCTGACTCCGATCGGTAGCCATCAGGCTGTAAAGCCCGACCTACATCCGGAGCGTAGGTCAGGCTTTCCAGCCTGACTCTGTGGCCGACGCCGTCAGGCTGGAAAGCCCGACCTACATTCCATTCCGGAGCGGACCATGCTGCGGAGCTATGAGCGACACCTTCCGCATCAGGTACCGGTTGGGCATCCCATTTTCCTCACTTGGAATCTCAAGGGTGCATTCCCGGCCGAGGTAATCCAGAAGCTTCAACACGAGCGAGAACGCATAGAAAATGAACCGGCTCGAAACGGAGAAACCGCGGCGCAGAGCAAGTTGCGACGCGACAAGGTCCTGTTCGGAATGTCGGATTGCTTTCTTGACCGCACCGATAATGGTCCACTCTTTCTGAAGGAACCCGCGAGCGCGGAAATCGTCGTAGATTCGATCGTCGTCGGCATTCCCGATCGCTATCGGCTCTTCTCCTGGTGCGTGATGGCGAATCACGTCCACGTCCTGCTGGAACCGATCTGGGAGTTGAAGAAGATCACGCAGGGCATCAAGGGTTATACGAGCCATGCGATCAATACTTTGCACGGCCGGCGAGGCCGTGTGCTTTGGCAGGACGAGTCTTGCGATCACTGGGCTCGCGATGACGAAGAGGTTCTCCGGATCATCCAGTACATCGAAAACAATCCTGTGGCGGCCGGGTTGTGCTCTCGGCCGGAAGACTGGCCCCATTCATCCGCACGGCTGCGCGAGCGCTGGCCGGTAGGTCAGGCTTTCCAGCCTGACGGTTCGGGCCGGTAGGTCAGGCTTTCCACCCTGACGGTTCTGGCCAGCGTCGATCGGCCTTTCGAGGCTGACACCCGGCGACAGCTGTCAGACTGGAAAGCCTGACCTACGGTAACCTCACCATGATCCGCTCCAACCACTACGAGGTCGCGTTCGAGGCCTACCTGCGGGAGCGGAAGGTCGGGTTCATCGCCATCGACGAAGCCAAGCGCAGCATCCTCGGGAAGCAGAACATCAAGAGCGCCGACTTCATCATCGTCGGCCCCGAGACGGCGAAGCTCGTCGTCGATGTGAAGGGCCGCAAATTCCCGAGCGGCTCCAAGGGCGGCAAGACTTGGCAGAACTGGGCCGAGGAGCAGGACATCGACGGCCTCGCGCGCTGGGCCACGGAGTTCGGCCCGCACTTCCGCGCCGTGCTCGCCTTCGTCTATCAAATCCAGCCGCCGTACGAACTGAACCCCGGCACGCCCGACCTCTTCCGCTTCGGCACCAAGACCTATCTCATGCGCGCCGTCGATGTCGCCGAGTACCGCATCCACATGCGCGTGCGCAGCACGAAGTGGAACACGGTGCACCTCCCCGTCGAGGCCTTTCGCGAACTCGTGCGGCCCTTCTCGGCGTTCCTGCTGCGGGACGCGACCGCGCCGGCATAGAACAACAGCATGAACGAACTGCCCCTCAAGATCGGCCTCGTGCTCGAATCGCTCGCGCTGCCGCTGAAGCCGGCGCTCTTCGAAGCGGCGAAACTCAGCGTGCAGGGTGTGCAACTCGACGCCGTCGGACTGCTGGCGCCGGAGAACTTGGGCGCCACGGCCCGCCGCGATTTCCGGACGCAATTGCGCTCGCACAACCTCGAACTCACCGCGCTGCACTGCCCGCTCCGGAAGGGCTTGGACAGCTTCGAGTTCCAAGAGCAGCGCATCGGCCACATCACGAAGGCGATGCAGCTCGCCTACGATCTCGGCGCCAAGAAGCTCATCCTGCCGATGCCGAAGATCCCGGAAGAAGCCGCGCCGGCGCCGGAAACGGACGAAGGCCCGAAGCCGCACCTCTTCTTCTCCGGACCGCCGCCGAAGCGCGCGACCCTGCGCGAAACGCTGACGGAACTCGGCCATCGCAGCGACCGCATGGGGACATGGCTCGGGCTCGACGGCGGCCTCGATTCCGGCACGGCGCTGAAGGCGTACCTCGACGGCTTCAACAGCGGCAGCCTCGGCGC
>JAYVTJ010000275.1:0-3413 GCA_043774415.1 Fimbriiglobus sp.
CACCATACTACCCGATGGAAGAAGCGGAAGTCCTGTAACGATTTGATTCCGCCTGTAACGCATTGAGGGTGTTTTGGCTCAATGCGTTACAAAGCCGTCGGCGAGGTATAAAAGGCGCTGAAAGTCGTCCGTTTGACGGATGCGTATTCTTCCGGCGTGAGGAGTGTTTTCAGTTCCTCGCCGATCGCCTCCCAGCCGTCCTTGAACTTGCCGGTGACCGGGTCGGGAAAGATGGAGAGTGCGACTGGTCCAAACCCGGCAAAACGAGCGAGGACGCCGCGTTCTTCCGCTGTGGAAGGCCGATTTTCCCGCTCGATTTGCTGAACCAGACGAATGGCACAGAGAATGTCGCGAGCCTTGGATTTTTCGCCGCTGGCGATGGAGACGAGAACGGGTTGGTCGGGTGTCTCGGCTGGAAGTGAGAACAGATCGGCGGCTTCAAGCGTTTTCGTGGCGGGAGGCGGTCTGGCAATCGATGGAGGTGAATCTCGGAGTTCCACAAACACCGGCACGTCACTGTCTTGATCGACCAGAAACACGGAATCGAACAGGGACAGCTCGCATCTCGGGGCGTTCAGCCGCGGGGTTTGTGACCGAGAGTGAAAGCCATCGCCCCGTCGAGGGAGAGCGATTCCGTTTCGAGAAGGGAATCCGAGGTTGCCATGGCGTCGTCCATCTCCTGGACTGCGATCTCCAAGGCTTCGCTCGCCAATTGGCTCCGTTCGCTGCCCGGCTTCGCTCGCGACAGGCGGTCCATCCAGGCTTCGTGATTCGCTTTCAGGCGGCGGGAGTAGAGATTCAAAGTCGCGAGCAGTGTCCGGCTCAGGCGGAGTTTCTCGTGGAGTTCCGGCCGGTTCTGCAAGATTTCCAGGACGATGGTTTTGTAATGCATGGTGGTCTCCTTTCGGGCCGATTTCGTTATCCGGATGGCCGGATGCATCGGGCAAATCGAGCAATGATGGCAAACGGGGTCGATTAAGCATGGGCATGACGAGTCGCAAATCAATATTCAAACGTTATTTGTCATTTTTGAAATATGTGATTTAGAGATTTGGGAAGCTGCGGGTATTAAGTAGCAAGTAGCTATATGGTCACCAACTCATGTTTGAGGCGGGTGGTTGTCGTATTCGAGCGAAGGAAGGCCCCGGAGCAAAAGCTAAACACCTTCAGGCACAATGCGCGAGACTTGGCCCTTGCTTGCGAGCCCAAGTCGAGAGGATCATTGAGGCCATCGTAGGAAGCGAGTACCGGGCATCGGGAGCCGTATATTGCAGTCTGGGCATCTTGAGGGAAGTCCGCCTACTACAGCAAATCAAGTATCCCCCGGTCAAGATCGACCCGCGTTGGAGCAAGCTGAAAGCCGAGATGAACGCGAACTGGCCAAAGCCGGGCGACTCCTCCGGCGAGGCGATGTTGCTGCTCGGAACCTACCGCGAAGTGGCGCGCCTGCCGGAGTCGAAGAACACCGGCTTCGCCAAGCACCGCGACTGCGTCGAGGCAGATGCGGGAAAACTGGAGCGCGCCCTACGCACGGGGGAATCTCCCCGAAGCAGACGCGTCGTTTGCCACCTCGAAGGCGCTGTGCTCACAATGCCACGATGGATTTCGTGACAATCCAAAGTGAAACTGAAACGCCATTTTCAACCGATTGAAGCGGGTCATTTTTTCTTGGGCTCGGGAGGCGAGTTGGGTGCGATGCGCAGGAGGGCATCCTTGGCCGCTTGCCGGACATGTTCGTTTTTATCCCGTGCCGCGAGTTGGAGTGCGGATGCTGCGACCGAAGCCGCCGCGCCGAATGATCCGAGCGCCCGTGCCGCATCCCGCCGCGCAAAGGCATTCGAGTCCTTCAGAGCTTCGATCAGGGCCGGGATCACGGCTTCGGCTTCGGACTTTTTTTCTGCCAAGGCCCCGATCGCCCGGATCCGCTCCGCACTGTCTTTCGACTTTGACAGTTCGATCCACTCCGCAGTGGATTTGGACCCACCGCAACCGCACGTCGCGAGTGAAAGGAGCGTCACGAGCATTCCGAACGCGCACCGACTCATCGTCGCAAGATGGCCTTCAATACGCTCCGCCATCGACCACCTCCCCGCCGGCTCGAGTAGCCAAAGAGTCGTAAACATTCTGGCCGATGGTGTTGCGGATAGATCGTACCGACCCGTCGCCCAACAGGAATTGCACACCGCTTGTATGCCCGCTGGAAAGAGCATCGGCGTCGGTCACGATCGAATCGTTCGGGAGGTGGGGACCGCAGTGTCCCAGGACGAGGGCGGAGCCTCCTGAGAAATCTCCCGGAGACCGAACCGAGGGGACCACCGAACCGGTCGGAACCCCGGCCCAGGAGGACAGGGACATCGTGGTGCAACGCTCGCTCACGAAAAACGTGTTGCTCAGCCCATCGGAGATGTCGGCGAATTTGAACCCGTGTGTCGCCCGTACGAAAGCTCCGGTGTGCGGGGGCGTGGAGTTGTCGTCCACACCGTCGTTCCCGTTGCACGCGACGTAGCTGCCGTGGGCTAGCATCCACGACTGCGCTCCAGCGTCCGTAGCCGTGAAAGTGCCGATCATCCGATCGGAGGGGCAAAAGAACACTTTGAGGAACGTCGCTCGAACGGCCGGGACCGGTGGGGCGGAACTTCCGACCGGGACCGTGTAGCCGATCTGCTTCTGAAGGTTGCCCTGTTCGAGGTCGTCGAGGATATACGAGGCCCATCCCCAGCCCGGCCCGCTGTCGGCGGCGGGCCACGGGGCCGTGTCGTAGTATCCCGGCGGCAGAGACCCGGAGCGGTCGTGGTAACCGTGCAGGGCCAGGCCGATCTGCTTGAGGTTGTTGGTGCAGCTGGCCCGAGCCGCCGCTTCGCGGACTTTTTGGACGGCGGGTAAGAGCAACCCGATCAGGATCGCGATGATGGCGATCACCACGAGCAATTCGATGAGTGTGAAGGCGGAGCGAGTCCGCATGGATAGCCTCAGGTGAGTGATGGGGTGGGTACGGAGCGGCGCGCAGCCGATTGGCGGAGCCGATGGCAAGTGCAGGGGATATTTCGTCTGAAGATTAAAACCGCTTCGGCGGAGGTGTCGGGGGGGAATCGGAGCGGTCGGAGGCGATCTCGGCCGACGGCGCGACCACCGACATCGGGATCTGTTCAAGAACCGAGATTGCGATCGGCTTCATCGGTGGAAAAAGAATCGCTGCGGTGGGGAGCCCGTCGGCTCGCATTCCCCGGCACGCGCTGACAAAGGCTCCGTCGACCCACTTTACGGTCGACTTCGGGACTGAGCAGCAGTTTTCCGTCAGGTGCGATTTCGCGAGGCAATCGATTTTGGCGACGCCCATGGCTTTGGCGTGGGCCGGGGCTTCCAGACCCCGTTTCTCGGCCCAATCGAGTTTCTGACCCAGCGAGAAGCAGCAG
>JAYVTJ010000276.1:0-7039 GCA_043774415.1 Fimbriiglobus sp.
GACGTAGCCGCTGCTCAGGGCGAGCGCCGCAGTCAAGACGTGCAGCATTGGCACGCTTAAAATGCAGGCGAAGACGCGCGGGGCGACCAGCCACCGCAACGGCGAGACGCCCAGGATTTCGAGCGCGTCGAGTTGCTCGCTGGCCCGCATCGCGGCGAGTTCCGCGCCGACGCTGGCACCCGTCCGCGACGCCACGATCAGCCCCGCGCCGACCGGCGCGAGTTCGAGCAGCACCGCCGCGGTGAGCACCGTCGGCAGCAGGTCGTTGGCGCCGGGGAACTGCTGGAGCACGGCCCGCGTCTGCAGCCAGATGACGGCGCCGAGCGCGAGGCCGAGGATGATAGCCAGGGGGAAGCCGCCGATGAAGACGGCGTAGAACGGGCGGAGCCAGCGCGACGGACGGGGGATCGCGGCGATCGCGGCCGCGAGTCCGAAGAGGCCGGAGTGGGTGAACTCGCCGATGCGGCGGAGGGCGTTCACGACCGCGCCTTCGGGGCCGACCACGTCCAGTGACGGTCGCTTGTCAGTGCCACCGCCTCCGGGGCGAAGCCGAGTTCCCCGACGAATCCGCGGACTTCATCGAGCGTCAGCGCGGCGTGCAGGGAGTCGGCGAACATCTGTCGGGAGTGGGCATTCTCGCTTCCCGCGTAGAGTTCCACGAGTTCGCGCAGCCGCTCGGATGACTCGGGTCGGACGAGATCGCGCACGAAGAGCCGGCCGCCGGGGGCGCAGACGCGGACCATCTCGGCGAAGCACTCGGCCGGCTCGGGAATGTGGTGGATGATGCTGTTCGAGACCACGGCCGCGAAGTGAGCGTCGGGGTAGTCCATTCGCCGGCCGTTGACCTGCGCGACGCGGATGCGGTCCGCGAAGCCCGCGCGCTCGACATTGCTGCGGGCGAGCTTCAGCATCTCGTCGGCGAGATCGACGGCCACAATCAGAATGGTCGATGACTGCCGACAGAGTTCGACGGGGATCTGCGCCGTGCCGGTGCCCACGTCGAGTGTCAACCCGATGTCACTCGGAGAGACGGAAAGAAAATCGGCCGCGAACTTCCGGTTCACGGCCGAGTGATCCATGCCGTCGTAGTCGCTCGCCTCGGCCGGGGTGTCCATGACTTCGGGTTCGAGGATCCGGTCGAGCATCGCGCCGCCCCTAGCAGTGTTGCAATTCGCCGCAGTAGGCCTCGGCGGCGAAGTCGGGCTCCTTGTTCCGCGCCTCCAACTCCCGCCGACAGGCCGTTAGCAATCGCGATCGGAGGTGCCAGTCGCCAGCGCCGGCGCGATCCCATTCGAGGATCACGGCGGAAGTTGCGGGGTTCAGTCCCGCCACGCGGGTGAGCCACAGCACCCCGGCCTCTTCGGCGGTGGACTTCGTCACGGGGTGATGCCACGCGATGTGCGTCGCGAGGCAGCCCATCGCACAGGCTTTCGTGAACGCGCCGTGGATCAGCAGCGGGCTGCCCGACTCGAGCAGCTCGACGAGTCGGTTCAACCCGCGTTCCGTGACGTGGGGCAGCCAGCGGGTTTCAAATTCGGAGAGACTCTGTGCCGAAAGCATGAAATATTCCTCCCGAAAAGCATCCGACGCGGGAATCGACCGACTTGCGGAGGCGGAACTCGACCGAAGTAATGGCACGGACGGCTTTTGCGCCGAAGTGCAAGAAACTGATTGCGACCGAAAAGGCGAGTCTTGGATCGCTCGCTCGTGCAGTTGCCGGGTCATCATAGAGCCGACGTTGGCTCACTGTCAAGGGATTGACACTGGCGCATGCCGCCCGCTGTCAAGATGCTCACGGACTGCCCGTCGGAACGCCGTTGTGCGCACCGGGGTTATGCGCTTGACAGCGGGCCGAAGTATTTTCCGGAAATGGTGCGGGGGAAATGTCAAAAAACGAGCGAGGGTTGATCGACAAGTCGTTCTAGCGGATGACAGACCATCGGAGCGGATGTCAACGGATCGGCTTGACAGTCATCAGACCGAGATTTGATAACAGATTTACTCTTTAATCCGTCTGACAGTTCTGACATGCGGACAATAGACTCACGCGTCGCCGGCGCGTTCGGGGCGGAGCGAACGGACCCAAGTCCCGGCCTTCCACATCTCGCTTTCCGAGATTGTCTTCAGCTCCTTTTCGAGCTGCTCGCGGTAGTCCGGCCGGCTGTTCGCCTCGAGCACGCGGCGAGTCTCTTCGCCCGTCTCGACCGACTGGTAAAGCGACTCGAACACCGGCTTCGAGGCGTCGCGGAACTTCGAGAACCAATCGAGCGCGCCGCGCTGGGCGGTCGTGCTGCAGTTCGCGTACATCCAGTCCATCCCCTTCTCGGCGATGAGCGGATACAGGCTCTGCGTCGCTTCCTCCACCGTCTCGTTGAAGGCTTCGCTCGGGCTGTGGCCGTGCTCGCGGAGCACTTCGTACTGCGCCAGCCAGAGGCCGTAGATGGCGCCCATGAGCACGCCGCGCTCGCCGGTGAGATCGCTGAACACTTCCTTCTGGAAGGTCGTTTCGAAGAGATAGCCCGAGCCGATGGCGACGCCGAGCGCGAGGCAGCGGTCGCGCGCTTTGCCGGTGGCATCCTGGTGGATGGCGAAGCTGCTGTTGATGCCGCGGCCTTCGAGGAACAACCGGCGGACCGTTGTGCCCGAGCCCTTCGGCGCGCAGAGGATCACGTCGATGTCCGTCGGCGGAATGACGTTCGTCTGGTCCTTGTAGACGATGCTGAAGCCGTGGCTGAAGTAGAGCGCCTTGCCCGCCGTGAGGTGCGGTTTGATCTTCGGCCACATGTCCTTCTGCCCGGCGTCCGAGAGCAGGTACTGGATAACGGTGCCCTTTGCGGCGGCCGTCTCCGGGTCGAACAGAGTCTCGCCCGGCACCCAGCCGTCTTCGAGGCAGAGGTCGTAGGCCTTGCCGCCGGTGCGCTGGCCGACGATGACCTTCACGCCGTTGTCACGCATGTTCAGCGACTGGCCGCGCCCCTGGACGCCGTAGCCGATGACGGCGACGATTTCGTCCTTCAGGATTTCCTTGACCTTCGCCGGCGGGTAGTCGCCGCGTTCGACGGCGGTCTCGTGGTTGCCGTTCAGATGGAGTTCTTTCATCGCGCGATCCTCGGGGAATGATGGGGTCGCAATCAGGCTATCCGAGAAGTATCTTGCCGTCAAGAATCTTGACGCGAAGATACTTACGCTTTAGGGTGAGTGGATGAAGCAACCTCCCGATGCCATCGATGAACTCCTGCAGGCGTGGACCACGGCCCGGCCCGATCTCGATTCGGGTGTTCTCGGGTTGGTCGGCCGCGTCATCGTTCTGGCCGAGCATCTGGAGCGCTCGGTCGAATCGGCGCTCGCCCCGCACGGCTTGGCGCTCGGTCAGTTCGACATCCTCGCGACGCTCCGCCGGCAGGGGCCGCGCGGCGCGCTGGCGCCGTCGCAGTTGCTCCGGAGCGTGATGCTCTCGTCCGGCGGCATGACGAACCGGCTCGACAAATTGGAAGCGGCGGGTTGGATCGTACGCAGGCAGGATCCAAAGGACCGCCGGGGAGTGGTGGTGGCATTGACGGCGAAGGGGTGCAAGCTGATCGACGCCGCGACCGCGACGCGCTTCGCGGAAGCGGAAGCCTCGCAGCCGAAGATGAGCGCGAAGGAGAAGGATGTGCTCGCGGACTTACTGCGGCGATGGTTGAACGAGATTGCAGACTGATTCGCAATCAGTTCCGAAGTCGCGGCTGAAACTCGGCTCGCATCGGAATAAGAAGCTGTTGCTCCCGATTGATGAAATTCGTTCCGTCGGGTTTAGTGGTGATTGTCACTTGCGAGCCGGCGAGGTTGCAATTGTGCTTTCCGAATGCTCGAAGCCTCTGCCGCCCTCCGACGGTCATGCTCACCGTGACGACATCGGAAACCGGCGCTGTCGTGAACAAGCCCGTTTGCGAGTTTGCCATTTTGAACCAAGCGACTCCGCTTCGGTCGCTCGTATCGATATCACACTTGCCCACGAATCCGTTGATCTCCGCATCTTGCGTCGGGCCGACCGTGAACGCTTCTCCAAATCCGACCCAGATCGCCTCATCACCCGTCGAGTCTCGATAACTCCTGCTCAACATGACTCCCACAAGCGTGCCGATCGGCAAATCGGTCCGTACGCAGAACTCGATTGTTCGCGAGTCATCTCCAGTCAGCTTGGCTTCACTATCGAATCGTTCGCAGAGCAAGATTCGATCTGCGTTCATCCTTCCCCCTCCTCCGGCAGATGCCCCGACATCCGGTTGCCGCCGTCGCTGGCGTTGGCGCGGTGCTGGCGGTAGACCGCCAGATCGCGGCGCAGCTTCACCTCGTGCTCCTCGCGGATGTGGGCGAACTGCTTCATCGCATAAGCCCGCGTGGCCCATGCATCCCGGAACGCGAGCGCGAGCACGGCGAACACGAGCACCAGTACGACGATCCAGTACGCGGCCCAGGCGCGTACGAACAGCTTCTGCTCGGCGTCCATCTGCGGCTTCGCCGCGGGCTCGTCGGGGTTCGCGTCGGGCTTGTGTTCGCCGAGGTCATCGGCGCGGCGCTCCAAGCCCGTGAGGTACGCCCCGCCGATCAACAGGCCGATGGTCGAAAGGAGAATGCCATTGATGAGCCGGATGCGGTAGCGCCGGCCGAAGTAGGCCGCTTCATCGCTCGGCACGAACTGCCGCGCTCTCAGGATTCGCCGCGCCCGCAACTGGAACCAAACGGTGACACCGCCGAAGAGCAGCAGCGTCCCGGCGAGCAGCAGCGCGGTGGTGGCGGGAGTCATCGGCACACTCTCGGCGATGAAGACAGGAATTTTTCACCGCAGAGGGAGAAGAGTTCGCAGAGTAAAGATCCGATTTTTTCCAATTCCTCGTTCTCGCTTCTCTCCGCGTCCTCTTCTTCCTCTGCGGGAAAAATTCTTACTTTCCCATCAACCACGCCAGCATCACGCCGCCGACTTCGGCCATCTGGGCGCCGGAGCATTTCGCGGGGGTGTCCGAGAGCTTGTGCCAATCGTCGTAGTCGAAATCGACGACGTTGATCGCGGGGATGCCGACGTTCTGCAGTGCGACGTGGTCGTCGAGGACGTGGGTGGCGCGCTCGAAGCCGCGGGCGAACTTGAACGACTTCGCCTTCTGCGCCTCGGCCGTGCGCCAGACCTCGGTGAGGAGTTCCTTCGCGTTGTCCCACGAGTGCCCTTCGATGTTCAGCTTCGCATTCGGATGGGCGAAGAGGTCGAACAGGATCGCGGCCGTGTACTTGTGGGCGATCTTCTTGGCCTTGAGCTGCTTCGCGTAGTCCGCGGCGAAGTATTCGGAGCCGAGGAAGAACTTATCCCCCTGGCGCTCGGGGCCGGTGAAGACGTACTCCTCGCCGTCGAAAATCACGAAATCGACGCCGACGCCCGTGGTGAGGTCTTTCATGTGGTGGGCGAGTTCCATCAGGAGCGCGACGCCGGAGGTGCCGTCGTTGGCGCTCACGAAAGGCTTCGTCCAGTTCTTCTGGTTCGCCTCCTGATCGGCGAGCGGGCGCGTGTCGTAGTGGGCGCAGAGGATAATGCGCTCCTTGCGATCCGGGTACCACGACACGACCATGTTGACGAGCGCCACCTCGGCCCGCTGGCTACTCTGCTTCGCGGTGAATTCCTGGCGGGTCACTTTGCCACCGAGGTCGGCGAAGTGCTTGTCGAGGAGGTCCTGCTGCTTTTTCATGCCGTCGGAGCCGCTGATGCGCGGGCCGAGGTCGCAGAGCTGCTTGAGGTACTTCATGGCGCGGTCGCCATCGAGAGCGGTTTTCGGGTCGCCGGGTTTGGGCACGCGATCCTCCGCGAAGCCGACTTTCGGCGGCGGCTTGGGTTCTTCCCGGGCCGACATATTCGACCCGCAGCCGAGGCCGAGCAGGGCGAGGCCGAGCATTCCGAATCCGAGAGACCGCATGCCGCTCCTCCGCGCTGAAGGTGTCGGAGGCATCATATCCGATCCGGTGGCGCCGCGGATAGGGCGGCGCGGGGACGGCACATTCGTGCGCTCCGTGCTGCATCCCCCCTTACAGTAGTCTATAATCGGAACGGACGGCTCCGTCGCACCTCCATCATTCCTGCGACGCGGCGCGAATTTTTGCGCACCGCCCCCCGGCATCAGGTACTCTCCGGCCATGCCCGCACCCTCCTCCACCGCCGAACTGCTCGACTTCATCCGCAAGAGCGGCGTCGTGCCCGCCGACGCGCTCGACCGCTTCGTGGCCGATCAACCCGACCTGCCGAAGGATCCGAACCGCGCGGCGAGCATGCTCGTGCAGTCGAAGGTCCTCACGACGTTCCAGGCGAAGCTCCTCCTCGCGGGTCGGTACAAGGGTTTCCGCCTCGGTTCGTACCTCCTCCGCGATCAGCTCGGCCAGGGTGGTATGGGCGCCGTCTACCTCGCCGAGCACGAAACCCTCCGGCGCAAAGCGGCGATCAAGGTGCTGCCGCCGGGCGGGAACAAGCTGGCGGTCGAGCGCTTCCTGCGGGAAGCGCGGGCGGCCGCGGCGCTCGACCACCCGAACATCGTCCGGACGCACGATGTCGGCCGGCACGGTGAAGTCCATTTCCTCGTCATGGAATACGTCGACGGGCAGACCCTCGACGGGCTGCTCACGGCCGGGGGGCCGGTCTCGGCGCAGCGCGCCGTGGACTTCATCGCCCAGGCCGCGACGGGGCTGCAGCACGCCTACGAGAAGGGCTTCATCCACCGCGACATCAAGCCGAGCAATTTGATCCTGACCAAAGACGGCACGGTGAAGATCCTCGACATGGGGCTGGCGCGCTCCTTCGAGTCGAGCGACCAACTGACGGAACTGCTCGATAACGGCGCGGTCGTCGGCACGGCCGACTTCATCTCGCCCGAGCAGGCGATGAACGATCCGAAGGTCGATATCCGCACCGACATCTACAGCTTGGGCGCCACCTTCTATTCGCTCGTCACCGGTCGGCCCCCGTTCGACGGGCCGACGGCGAGCAAGCTGATCCAGCACCAGATGAAGGTGGCGCCGTCGCTGA
>JAYVTJ010000277.1:0-1668 GCA_043774415.1 Fimbriiglobus sp.
CAGGTGCTATCGCGGCGCACCAAGAACAACCCCGTCCTCATCGGCGAGCCGGGCGTCGGCAAGACGGCCATCGTCGAAGGGCTGAGCCGCCGCATCGTCCAGGGCGACGTCCCCGAGGGGCTGAAGGGCCGACGCATCGTCGCGCTCGACATGGGCGCGCTGATCGCGGGGGCCAAGTTCCGCGGCGAATTCGAGGAGCGCCTGAAGGCCGTGTTGAAGGAGGTGACCGATTCCGAAGGGACGATCATTCTCTTCATCGACGAACTGCACACGGTCGTCGGCGCCGGCAAGACGGAAGGCTCGATGGATGCCGGGAACTTGCTGAAACCGATGTTGGCCCGCGGGGAACTCCACTGCATCGGGGCGACGACGCTCGACGAGTACCGCCAGCACATCGAAAAGGATCCGGCGTTCGAGCGCCGCTTCCAGCCGGTGACGGTCGATCAGCCGAGCGTCGCGGATACCATTTCGATCCTGCGCGGGTTGAAGGACAAGTACGAAGTCCACCACGGCGTCCGCATCAAAGATGCGGCCCTCGTCGCGGCGGCGGTGCTGTCGAACCGCTACATCGCCGACCGGTTCCTGCCGGACAAGGCCATCGACCTGATGGACGAATCGGCCGCGAAGCTGCGGACCGAAATCGATTCGATGCCGACGGAACTCGACGAGATTTCCCGGCGGGTGATGCAGCTCGAAATCGAGCGCGAAGCGTTGCGCAAGGAAACCGACCGCGCTTCGAAGGAACGCTTGGCGAAGCTCGACGAGGAACTCGCGAACTCGAAATCGGAAGCCGATGCGCTCAAGGGCCGTTGGCAGGCGGAGAAGGGGAGCGTGCAAAAAGTCCGCGATGTCCGCGCGGAGATCGATGAGGTCAAGAGCCAGCTCGAACGGGCGATCCGCGATTCGGATCTGAGTCTCGCGGCTCAGCTCCAGCACGGCAAACTGCCCGATTTGCAGCGCGAACTCGCGGGTTTGGAACAGGCGATGGACGCGAATACCGCGCCGCGCCTGCTCAAAGAAGAGGTCGGCGAAGAGGACATCGCCGCGGTAGTCAGCCGTTGGACGGGAGTGCCGGTGCAGCGGCTCCTCGCGGGGGAATCGCAGAAGCTAATCCACTTGGGCGAACAACTGCACAAGCGCGTCATCGGCCAAGATGAAGCCGTCGAAGCCGTTGCCGATGCGGTGGTGCGGGCGCGCTCGGGGATGAACGATCCGAACCGGCCCATCGGTTCGTTCATCTTCCTCGGCCCGACGGGCGTCGGCAAAACCGAATTGGCGCGGGCGCTCGCCGAGTTTCTCTTCGACGACGACAAAGCGATGGTCCGGCTCGACATGAGCGAGTACCAGGAGAAGCACACCGTCTCCCGGCTCGTCGGCGCGCCGCCCGGCTACATCGGCTACGACGAAGGGGGCCAGCTCACGGAGACGGTCCGCCGGCGGCCGTACTGCGTCATCCTCTTCGACGAAGTTGAGAAGGCTCACGCCGATGTCTTCAACGTACTGCTGCAAGTGCTCGACGATGGCCGGCTGACCGACAGTCAGGGTCGCACCGTGGACTTCCGCAACACCATCGTCATCATGACGTCGAATATCGGCAGCGCGCAGATATTGAAATACAAGGGCTCGCACATCGGCGAGGTGTACGACCGCATGAAGGACGAGGTGATG
>JAYVTJ010000278.1:0-4735 GCA_043774415.1 Fimbriiglobus sp.
GGCGGCGGGCTTCGCAGACGCGCCAGCGGGCCGTTTCTTCGGTGGTGTCTAGCACGAGCGCAATGGCCGAGTAGGGCATCCGCTCGTGCGTCCAGAGCAGGTAAGCATCGCGGTACGGCTCGGCGAGCCGGCGGATCGCGGCCCGGAGGGCGGCCTCCGCCTCTCGTTCCATCACTTCGGCCACCGGCCCGCCCGCCGGTTCGATCCGTTCTTCGGGATCGGCCGGACCCGCGATTGGAGTCCGCACCCGCTTGCCGGTCAGCCATTCGTTCCGGGCGATCCGGAAGAGCCACACGCGGAAGGCTTCCGGCGATGTCAACTGCGGTAGCCGCTGCCAGGCCCGCACGAAGGTATCCTGCGTCAGATCCTCGGCCGAATGCTCATCGCCGCAGAGGCCGGCGAGCCAGCCGTACACCGGCTTCCAGTAGCGGGCGACCAGAGCCGAGTAGGCCGCCCGGTCTCCGCCCTGGGCCCGCCGTACGCAGTTCGATTCCTCGTCTGGCGTCACAGTCCCCACCGAGTCTCACTTCCACAGGGACAGACGCGGGGCAGTACCCCGCGTGAGAAATATTTCCCGAAATTGTCCGCGCGTCCGTGCGGTTCGGCCCAAGGCCGCAGTCGCTTCCCCGCATGCGAAGTTGCTTGGCAACATTTTTTCTCACGTCGTGCCGTTTATCGCATCCGTCGAGAGAGCGACGCTACCCCGCGGCAGCGGAGTCGCTAGTACTAGAAAGGAGCACCGGATGAACATCGCTCGGAACTCCCCTGCCCAAGCTGCCCCGGGCGGCAAGCGGCGGCTCTGCGTACTTGTGGCCGGGAAACCCGGTCCGCTCAACGAGTATACCCGTGATAGCTTCCGGCGCTCGGGGCTCACGGTCCTCGATGCCGATGCGAATGACTGGTTCCGTCCCGATGTCTGGCGTCCCGACCTCGATGTCGTGGTCGTCGGGCCGCAGTTTCCCTTCCACCAAGTCGAAGGCCTTCTGGCCGAGTGGACGGCCGCCGAGCTGCCGATCCCTGTGCTCGTGATGTCCGGGTGTGACGCGGTCGCCTGTCTGCATGCCGGCGCCGACGACCATGTCCCCCCCACAGCCGAACTCCGAGAGGTAATCGCCCGAGTCCACGCTCTCACTCGCCGGAACAAACAGGCGGATTCGGTGCTTCGGGTCGGCGACTTGGTCATCGAGACGATGAGCCGGACCGTGACGCGCGCGGGCCGCGCAATCCGCCTCACTGTCCGAGAATACGACCTGTTGAAATTCTTGGTATTCCACCGGGGTCACGTCGTGCTTCGGGGGACCATCGAACGGCAAGTGTTCGAGGGCAGCGGCGATTGTTCAAACCTCGTCGCCGTTTACATCAGATACTTGCGGCGCAAAATCGATTTCGGCTTCAACCAACCTCTGCTGCAGACGCATTGGGGGCAGGGCTACTCCATACGGACGGGCGGAAAGGTGGGGGCAGACTCCACAAGTATGGCGGGGTGAACTCGGCTGCGGGAAACATCTGCATCCGACAAATTTTCTCACAGAACTGTGCATGGTGCGTCTGTCGGTCTGGAGCCATTCCGGCTCCACGATTGGAACTCTGTGGAGTCGTTTGCGATGCGCGCGATCAAAGTCGTGTTGACGGGGGCGGCAGTCGCCTTCGCCTTCGTGGTAGCGGGGGTTTCGGCCAGTGGCCTTCCTCCCCAAGCGGACAAAGGGATCCAGCAAGCCCTGAGTAAAGCTCCGGCGAAGGGCCAGGCGGGGATCGCCAAGGCCGGCGAAGGCTCGGTCAACGGCCAAGGTAGCCAGAAGGGTCAGGGTGGCCAAAAGGGCCAAGGCGGCCAAAAGGGCCAAGGCGGCCAAAAGGGCCAGGGTGGTCAGAAGAGCAAAGGCGGCAAGTAATCGCCCGGGGCGTTCCGGCTGGTGATAAGGGCAATCCCATACGGAGGATTCGATGGTAATTCATCGATAGACCCCTGGCGGATGCAGGGCCAAGCCGAAGGGGCCTCTCCGAACGGGGACGAGTGCGGGCCGAAGAGCTGGTCGACAAGGCCGAACGATCGGACGAGACGAGGCCCCGCGTGGGGGGCTCTTGCGCCCGGCGAACCGCGTTTTTTAGGTGTGGAACCGGAGGATGCGGTGGATCCGGACCGTACCGCGCGGTGGCGGTTCGGTTGCCGTTCCCGCTTTTCCCCGGATGGGCGAACGGGGCGTTCGGGCAACAGTACGGATTCAGTCCGTCCACGAGCGGCCGCTTGTGGCAAGAGGCCGCAGCTCACAACGACGACCGCGTGCAACTACACATTGAACGCACATCACCTGACCGAGCACACTTCATGGAATAGGCTTGACCGGATCCGCGGACGCAACCAGACTGGCCCGACGCTCGCCCGAACGCCCCGACGGGCCCACCGGTTTCGGGCGCGTTCTCGAGGCCGACGCATGAGTGACGAGCAGAATCCCGGCATCGCGCTCGACGCGACGTCGGGACTCGACCGGATCGTCGAAAAACTGGTGAGCGAGGTTCACCTCCCGCCGGGCGAACTGCGACCCGAGGAGCGGGAATACCTCAAGGAACACGCCCTCAAGAAACCGCTGGGGGTGCGGCACATCTGGGCGCTCGGCGTCGGCGTGGTCATCACGGGCGAGTACTTCGGCTGGAATCAGGGTCTGAAGGAAGGTGGACCGCTCGGCATGCTGCTGGCCACTGCGTTCGTCTGCGCGCTGTACATGATGTGGGTGTTGGCCCTCAGCGAGTTGTCCGTCGCGATGCCGTTCGCCGGCGGGCCGCTGGCGTACGGCCGCCGGGCCGTGGGGCCGGCGTTCGGGTTCGTCATGGGCTGGTCCATGTTTCTGGAGGCCCTCTTTGCCACCATCGGCACCGCCATTGCGACGGGCGGCTACATCTACTTCGTTCTCGACCTCCTATTCGACGGGTTGGACAAGGAACTCACGGCGATGGCCGCCGGGCTCGTCACGGTCGCCGTATTCGCCGCGGTGCAGTGGGTGGGGAGCAAGCGGCAGGCTCAGCTGATGGAGTGGATGACGTACGGGGCGATCGTCGCGCTGGTGTGGTTCTGGATCGCATGCCTCCCGGTGATCCGCCTGGAGAGGATCTTCACGACCCCGCTCCTGACAGACGGCTGGTCCGGGGCCCTCAAGGCGATCCCCTACGCCATCTGGTGGCTCGTGATGATCGAGACCGTGGCGGTCGCCTCGGAAGAGACGCACGAGCCGCACCGGACGATCCCGCGAGGCCTGACCTACGCGCAGATCACCCTCGTCGGACTCGTCCTGCTGACCTGGTTCTTCGTGTGCGGGGCCGGCACCGATTACAAGGCGACCGGTGCTGACGACATGTCGTACCCGCTGCCGTTCGTGTACGGGGAAGTCTGGCCTGGCTCGGCGCACCTGATCGTCTTCTCGGTGGTCGCGATTTTCGGCATGGTTGTGAGCTACAACGGGATGATCTACGCCGTGAGCCGGCAAGCGTTCTCCCTGGGCCGGGCCGGATACCTGCCCCGCGCTCTCGGCCGCGTCCATCCGACGCGCCGCACCCCGGACGTGTCCATCTTCGTCTTGAGCTCGGTCGTGGCGGGGTTCGTCGTCTGGGGGTACTTCAACGAGAAGGCCGTGCTGGTCGCGGTGCTGACGTGCAACCTCACAGCCCTGATCTGGTACGCGCTGGCCATGGTGTGCCTGTTCGTGCTGCGGTGGCGCGAGCCCGACATGCCGCGACCGTACAGGGTGCCGCTGTACCCGGTCCTGCCGGCACTCGTCCTCGCGATGAGCCTGTTCGCGGCCGGCATCTACGTCTGGTACTACCGGACCGAAAAGCCGGAGGTGCTGTGGCTGACGGCGATCATGTACGCGGCGGGTGTCGGGTATTTCTTCGCGGTCGCCCGGCGCCGGCTTGTGGCGGCGGCCCCAGAGGAACTGGCAGCCCGCGCGGCGAAACCTCACCACGTGGGCAATGATAGCCGATAGGAGCCACGCGCGTGCGGTGACTTCCGAGGAGCGCAACCCGGGCGTGGTAACGGCGGGTCACTGGTCCGGACACGCCGGGCGGATCACGTCGCTTTCCACCCCGGTGGTTCCGCACACGGAATCCGGGACAAGACCGGTTTCGGTTGGGCGGGTACTCGGCTCGCACGAGGGATCCGCGGCCCACCGACTGAGTCGTGTGGTCTCTTTGAACAGCAATCAGCCCCCGAATCACTGGCGCACTCGATTGCAGTACTCGAAACTCCCCGCGATCCCCATTTCCTTGCGTCATTTCGTCCGCGACCGGCCAATTACCATAGTAGAGGCCTTTTTCCGTTCTCCCCGTCCGACAGCCGGCCCGCCACCCAGTGGACGTCGCTGTGGGCACTCCTTCCGGAGTCGTCCCATGCGAGCCGATCCGCGTCCCGACCTGCTCCCGTCCGAACTGACCCCCGAGCAGCGCCGCCGCGAACTCGCCGGCATCCTCGCCCGCGGCCTGCGGAGACTCCGCGACCGCTCCGCGCTCGCCGGCGAACCCGCCTCCGCAATTCCATCCGAAGCATCGATTTCGACGCTTGAAGCTGTTGCCGACAAGTCGCTCACTGTCCACGCCGGTTGACGGACCCCGAGAACCCCGAGACGAGGAGAACGACCCATGAAGGCGATGAATTGGGAGCGCGCGTTCGCGGCCCTGGAGCGAATGACGACGGACAATCTGAGGCGGAAGTACGGCGAGGTCTTCGGCGAACAGACCAACGGCCGCA
>JAYVTJ010000279.1:0-4398 GCA_043774415.1 Fimbriiglobus sp.
CCGAAATATCCGTTCGCCATCGCCACCGAGAAAGCCGCAGCCGGAGAGAAACTCTTCGGCGCGAACTGCGCGAAGTGCCACGGGACGTACGGCGAGGAATGGACTTATCCGAACAAGGTCGTCTCTCTGGACGAGATCGGCACCGACAGCAGGAAGTTCGCGAGCTTGGAATCGAAGTTCGCCGCGGCCTACAACGCGAGTTGGTTCGCCAAAGAATCGACCGGCAGTTGGTTCTTCCCCGGCTATCGCATGCACGAAAGCGACGGCTACCAAGCTCCGCCGCTCGACGGCATCTGGGCCACGGCCCCCTACTTCCACAACGGAAGTGTGCCGACGCTCGACGGTGTACTGAACAGCAAAGCCCGGCCGAAGGTGTTCACGCGCAGCTTCCGCACGGACGAGGTCGATTACGATAAAGTGAAAGTCGGCTGGAAAGTGACGGAGGTGGAAGCGCCGAAGGCGAGCATCGAAGCGATCGAGAAGCGGAAGGTGTACGACACTTCGAAGGCGGGTCGCGGCAACGGCGGTCACACCTACGGCGACAAGCTGACCGCCGAGGAGCGCGCGGCGGTGATCGAGTACCTCAAGACGCTGTGATCGCTCCGCTCGCTGCACCCCGTAGAGCTTTCGGCGGAGTGAGGCCCAACATCGGCTTCCCGCGCAATGCGCGCGGGGATTCGCATGACCTTCGAGCAGTCGGGATCCGATTTCCGGAGGCCGATGTCGGGCCTCGGAGACTCGGCCCGACCTACGGGGCTCACTCCTGCAATTCTCGATCAGTATGGTATCAGCAACTCTCGCATTTCGAAAAAGGAACACCGATGCACCGCTCTCTCCTAATCCTCGCTTCTTTTTTCTCGCTTTCACCCTTCGCATCCGCCGCCGACCCGGTGACCCACCGCGTCCTCGCGGCCGATCGCGGCCGGGGCCACATCGCGATCCTCGGCACCGACGGCAATGTCGAATGGGAGATGGAGAACAAGCACGACGTCCACGATTTGCACATGCTCCCGAACGGGAACATCCTCACGCACACCAGTTCCACGAACGTCGTCGAGATCGATCCGAAGAAGAAGACTCTCGTCTGGAAGTACGAGGCGAAGCCGAAGGAGGGCTACAAGGGCCGCATCGAAATCCACGCCTTCCAGCGGCTCGACGACGGCAACACGATGGTCGCCGAGTCGGGCAACACGCGCATCGTCGAAGTGGACAAGTCCGGGAAGATCGTGAAGGAGATTCCGCTGAAGGTGAAGCAGCCGAACGCCCACCGCGATACCCGCATGGTGCGGAAACTGGCGAGCGGGAACTATCTCGTGTGCCACGAAGGGGAAGGGGCTGTGGTCGAATACGACGGCGATGGCAAAGTCGTCTGGACTTACAAGCTCGATCTCGGCGACCGCAAACGCTCCGACGGCCACGGTCCGGAGGGGCACGGCGTCGAAGTATTCGGGGCCATCCGGTTGGAGAGCGGCAACACGCTCATCGCCGGCGGGAACAACAACCGGGTGCTCGAAGTCGATCCGAAGGGGAAGATCGTCTGGCAGATCGATCAGAAGGATTTGCCCGGCATCACGCTCGCCTGGGTGACGACGCTTCAAGTGCTCCCGAACGGGAACATCGTCTTCGGCAACTGCCACGCGGGTCCGGAGAACCCGCAACTGATCGAAGTGACGAAGGAGAAGAAAGTGGTCTGGACGATGAAGGATCACAAGGTCTTCGGCAACGATACCGCTTCGGCGGTGATTCTCGATGTGAAGTCGAAATAGTGGTCGGTGGTCTGTAATCAGTGGTCAGCAACGAAGAAAGCCGAGCAATACTGCTCGGCTTTCTCCACCGACTACTATCCACCGACCACTACTTGCCCTTCTTCTGCAGCACGACCTTCGTCTTCGTCTCGGCGACCGCCGCGACCTTGCCGTGGCGCGAGGTCATCTTGTTCGTCGGGCGGACGATCACGAACGCCCCGTTGTAGCCGGGGATCGCCCCGCGGACGAGGATGATGTTGTTGACCTCGTCGATGCTGATGACCTTCAGATTGCGGGTCGTCACGCGGGTGTTGCCGTACTGACCGGCGCGCTTGAGACCGCGCTTCGGTCGACCGCTACCCCGGTTGCTGGCGAGCGACGAGGTCGAGCCGGCTTGGCGGTGAACCTTCTTCGCACCGTGCGCGGCGGGCAGACCATCGAAGTTGTGCCGGCGCATAACGCCCTGGTAACCGCGGCCCTTCGAGGTGCCGACGACATCGACCGCCTTCACGTCTTTGAAGACGTCCGAAACTTTGAGCACTTGGCCCACGGCGACCGTCGGCGAAGCGCTCAAACGGAACTCGCGGACGTGGCGTTGAGGTTCGCAGTCGGCCTTCGCGGGAAGTTGAACGCCCCCCTTGAGCCGGGCTGTTTTGCGCTTCGATTCGAGCTTCGAAGCGACATGGCCCTGTTCCGACCGGCGGGCGTTCTTCCGCGATTTATCCTTGAAGCCGACTTGGACGGCTTCGTAGCCGTCGGCTTCCTTCGTCCGGATTTGCAGCACGGGGCATGGCCCCAATTCGATGACCGTGACCGGTTCGGCGGAACCGTCCGCGGCGAAGACCTGCGTCATGCCGACTTTGAAACCGAGGAGACCCAACGCCATGGCGTTATCCTTGGGCGTGACGCCCGTCTGAGTGTGGAGCCGACCCCTCGTCCGGTTGATCGTCGCCGCCAGCGCGGAGCATGGTTCTTGCGACACCGCGGTTCGATCGGCGTCCCGAATGTGGAACATCGGGAACCGAGAATCCTATCGGAATTCGGCGGGCCGTCCAGAGAAGTGGGAACCGAGTTCCGTTGTCCGATGTCGGAGGAGTGCGGTATGATGAGCAGGAACATTTCCCCAGGCGGAGGCCGCTCGGCCATGCGAATCGCACACCTGACGGTCGCGGGACTGGCATTGCTCGGGAACGCCGCGCTCGGCGCGGAGCCGGACGACTCCATCGTTCAGTTGGCTTCGCGGTCGTATGCCGAACGCGAAGCGGCGGCGAAAGCCCTCGATGCCCTCGGAACCGTGGCGATCCCCGCGCTTCACAAAGCCCGCGCGGAAAGCTCGAACCCCGAAGTGCAACTGCGGGTGAATGCGCTGATCGCACGGATCCAGCGCCGCGCCGACTCGATCGCGGCGATCCAAGCGAAGCCCGTCTCCTTCGATTTCAAGGATCGGCCGCTGAGCAGCGCCATCGCCGATCTCCGGCTGAAGACGGGCATCCCACTCGTGCTCGATCCCTCGGTGAAGGACAGCGCCCGGCCGATCACGTTGAAAGTCGACGAGCTTCCGCCTTGGCTGGCCATCGAACGGTTCTGCGAAGCGGCCGGCCTTCGGGACATCTTGACACCGCTCGCGAAGCCGGAGGCGAAAGTCGGCCGACCGGTTCGCCGCCCGGCGCGGCAACTCGAAAGCTCCGAACTCGTCCCCTCGGGAGTGCCGCCTCTCGGTCGCCCCGATGAACTCCCGATCCTCCTCGTCGACGGCAAGAACTCCGGAGCTTCCGACAGCACCGGCGGACTGCGCATCCGGGCGCTGCCGCTGACGTACACGGGCTCGGGCGCAGATCGCAATGCCGGGGAAGTGAAACTCCACTTCGACGTCGCCCCGCAGCCGGGATTGAACTGGATCCACACGAAGGAAATCCGCATCGGCCGGGCCACGAGTTCGACGGGCCGCGAACTGTCGGCGCTCTTCCGGCTCGAGCCGGTTCCGTCACCGTTCGCGGGGATCGAGGACGGAATCGCCGTCACGATCGACATCGCCGAAGGGGACATTGCGACCCAGAAACCGACGCGGACGAACGCCCGCGCGGTGCCCGTGACATTCAAAGCCGACGAGCGCGACGGCAAGAGCCTGCGGAACTTGGAGGGGCTGATCGTCGGGGAAGTGTCGCGGGCCAATCGGCCGATCCTCACGATCGACGACTTCGCTTCGTCCGGCGGCCAAGCCTTCGACTGTCAGGGGACCACGCTGACCGTCGTCTCGATTACGAGCGATGCCAAATCGGGTTCGACGAAGCTCGTCCTGCGCATCGGAGGTCAGTCGAACTTCGACGGCGTGCAGCAGGCGATGCCGCTGCCCGGAATGCGGAATCGGCTCGGCGAACTTGGTCTGAGCGATCGTTCGATCAAGAACATCCGCTACTACGACGCCGAGGGCCGCGTGATGAAGCAGCCCGTCCAGCAGGCGGTGAACTCGACGAACGACGGCTTCAGCGAAAGCACCGAATTCACGCTCCGCTTCGGCTCCGCGAGCAGCAACGTCGCTCCGAAGCCGGTGAAGCTCGTCGTCTGGGGCACGGAGATCGTGACCGTGGAAGTGCCGTTCAAATTGAAAGATGTGCCGCTGGAGTAGTCTTCGTAGGGCGCTGTCGAGTCTGCG
>JAYVTJ010000280.1:0-4075 GCA_043774415.1 Fimbriiglobus sp.
CGGACTACCAGCCATCACCGGCGAACAGTGGAAGGCGGCACTCGCAGAGCATTTCGAAATCGTCGGCGAGTTCGACGGCGCCGCCGCATGCTGGGAGCATGTGCAACTCGAAGAGTCGCAGAGCGTCCTCGGCTTCGGCACGGTCGCCGATGGGAAATGGATCGCGGTGAAGCTGAAGGATGCCGCGGGTATGGATGCGCTCGCGCCGGAGCAATCGGCCGATTGGCGCTCGCTCGCGGTGAGCATCTTGCACAAGCTCGTCATCGACAAGTCGATCGCGGAGAAGTACGGAGTGATACCGACTTGTCGCTACGTCCACCTGCTCCGAGAAGTTGCGGATGCCGTCGCGGACAAGTCGTGCCAACTCGCGTGCCTCGTTCCGCCGTGCGGGATGGAGCACGTCGAGGGGATCGCCGGGAATCGCGAGAAGATGCCGCAGAAGTCCACGTACTTCTACCCGAAGATCCCGACCGGCCTCGTGTTCCATTCCCTGAAGAAGGAGTGACATTCTCCGCGAGGCGGTATAACACCAGCGCCCGGTGAGTTTTCATCCGGCGCCTGCACACACTGTCAAACGTATCCGCTCGGGCTTCCCATGTTCGGCATCCGCCACTTGGAACGCAAGAATCAGCCGCTGGCGCCGCTCGGCGTCTTCCTGCTGCGCCTCTGGCGCAACTTCCTCGGCGCGCTGGTATTCCTCGCGTTCTCCCTCGGTATGGGCACGCTCGGCTACCACTACATCGGCGATGTCCCGTGGATCGACGGTCTGCTCAACGCGGCCATGATCCTTACCGGCATGGGGCCGGTCGATCCGATGAAGACCACCGAAGGCAAATTGTTCGCCACGTTCTATGCGCTTTACAGCGGCGTCGCCTTCCTCACGATGGTCGCAGTGATGCTGGCCCCGGTTTACCACCGGCTGCTGCACCACTTCCACCTCGGCACCGAAGAGGACGAGGAAGCCGACGAGAAGAAGAAGTGATCGGACCTACCACGCCGGCGGCCGCTTCTCGAAAAAGGCGGCGAGGCCCTCGCGGCATTCGTCCGTCAGACGCGGTTCGGCGCTCGCCTTCGCCAGTTCCCCGATCGGCACCGCCCGATGCGAGCAGCGCCGCAGGAGTTCTTTCGTCGTGGCGAGCGCCTTCGGCCCGCCTTGGGCCAGCGACTCAGCCCATCGCTTTGCGATGTCCAGCAGCACATCCGGTTCGGCGAGCGCATTCACCAAACCGATGCGGTGCGCCTCGGTGCCGTCGATGAGTTCTCCCGTCAGCAGCATCCACCGCGCGGCCCGCTCGCCGACGTGCCGGAGGAGGTGCGGCAGCACCATCGCGGCGACCAAACCGCGGCGCACTTCGGGATAGCCGAACTTGGCCAATGGGACAGCGATGGCCAAATCGCAGACGCTGACCAAACCGGCGCCGCCCGCCACGGCCGCCCCGTTCACCGCCGCGATCGTCGGCTTCGGCATCGAGTCGATCAGTTCATACAGGGCCGAAAGTCGCTGCGCGTCCTCCCAGACAATCTCGGATTCGACCGTCGTCCGCAGTTCATCGAGATCCATGCCGGCGCAGAAAGCGGAGCCGCTGCCGGTGAGGATCACACTGCGGACCGAAGAATCGGCCGCGGCGAGCGCGAAGATCCGGTGGAGTTCGGCGATGAGTGTCCGGCTGAGGGCGTTGCGCTGGTCCGGCCGATTCACGGTGATGAGCGCGGCGGAACCGAGCCTACTGTACAGAACCGAATCGCTCACGGTGAACCCTCCCAGTGGGGTTGGGCGTAGAACAGGATACCGCTATTCGCGCGGCCAGGCTTCTGTATATTGGCGGAACTAAACCATCGCCCCAATCCGGGCGTTCCACATCGGAGTCGACGCATGCGGAAATTGCTCTTCGGTCTCGCCCTGGCAATCGGCGCCGGGTCGCTCCTTGGCCAAACCCCGCCGGTAGTGCCGCCGGTCGCCCCGGCCGCCGCAGCCGTGACCACCGACTACTTCCCTCTCAAAGAGGGTAGCATGTGGATCTACAAAGTCGGCGAGTCCGAAGTCACCGTGAAGGTCGGGAAGACTGATGCCGCGAAGGGCGAAACGGTTTTGGAGACGCTCGCCAACGCCAAGCCGGTCGCTTCCGAAACGGTCATGGTCAAGGCCGACGGCGTCTACCGGACGAAGATCAACGCCACGGCCATCGATCCGCCGGTGAAGATCCTGGAACTCGAAATGAAGGACGGCAAGCTCGTCCCGAAGGCGAAAGGCACCAAGTGGACCGTGTCGAGCAAAGTGCAGACTCAGACGGTCGCCGGGGACTTCGCCATCGGCGAACCGGCGAAGGTGAAGGTCGCGGATAAGGACGTCGATTGCGTCTTCGTCGAAGGGGCCAAGTTCAACATCGCCGGCACCGAGACGAGCGTGAAGTACTACTTCGCGGCCGGGAAGGGCATCGTGAAGCTGAGCTACAGCATCCAGGGCGCCGACGCGACGCTGGAACTCAAGAGCTACGAAGAAGGCAAATCCAAATAAGGGCCGACGCTCCGGCATCCGCGAAGCCCCTCGCACAATGCGGGGGGCTTCTTTCATTCGGTAAGATGACTCCATGAAGACCGCACTCGACCTCCTTCCCATCGTGCAATCGAAGATCGCTTCGCCCGTGCTGATCGCACTCGGGGCGCCGTGGCCCGTCACGCAGCTCGTCGGCGCACTGCTCGATCACGAGGTGACCTGCTTCCAGATGGATCTCTTCCAGGCGCAGCGCCTGCGCGAAAAGCTCAAGCAGGAAGATCTCGCGGCCGAGGTGGTCGTCCACGGCGATCTCTGGGATCTCCCCGCGAAGTTCGGCACCGTACTCTTCCCGAGCGCTGCCGGGGCCGACCGGGAACTGAAGCTCGACATCGTCGAGCAAGGCTTCCACGTGCTCGTCGAAGGGGGTCGGTTCATCACGATGTCGGAGTACGAGCGCGACGACACCTTCGCGAAGCTCCATAAGAAGGTTTTCGGCAAGTGCAGTGCGGCACCGGGCAGTGAAGCAGGGTCGTGCTTCTGGAGTACCCGCGAAGGGGACAGCCCGAGGCGCCGACACGAGATCGCCTTTCGCGCCAAGATCGGCGACGGGGAGAGCCAGCAGTTCATCAGTTGGCCCGGCACCTTCGGCTACGGGGAAATGGATGCCGGGTCGCGGGCCATGCTCGAAGTCGCCGACGTGCGCAGCGGCGACAAAATCCTCGACCTCGGCTGCGGCAACGGCTCCGTCGGCTGCCTCGCCAGTCCGATGGCCGGGCCGACCGGCTCGGTGCTCTTCGTCGATAGCAATGCGCGGGCGCTCAAGCTCACGGAGATCAACGCCGCCGCGAACGGCGTGAAGAACTACAAGCTCCTCCTGAGCGCCGATCTGCTCGATGTGCCCGTCGGCGAGTTCGACGTGGTGCTGGCGAATCCGCCCTACTACGCGAATTCGGAAGTCGGCCGGATGTTCATCACGACGGCCCGCGAAGTGCTCCGGCCGGGCGGGCGGTTCTACTTCGTCACGAAGATGCCGGTGCGGACGATCCCCGAGATCGTCGATCTGTTCGGCACCGTCGAATCGGTGGAGAACCGGGGTTATACGGTCGTCATCGCCACCGCGTGAATCGGATTATCGGAGTTCCACTATGGCCGCTGCGAATCGCGTCCCCGTCACCGTGCTCACCGGGTTCCTCGGGGCCGGGAAGACCACGCTCCTCAACCACATCCTCACGGCCAACCACGGCAAGCGCATCGCCGTCATCGAGAACGAATTCGGCGAGATCGGCATCGACCAAGACCTCGTGATCCGGGCCGAGGAAGAGATCTTCGAGATGAACAACGGCTGCATCTGCTGCACCGTCCGCGGCGACCTCATCCGCATCCTCGGCACCCTGATGAAGCGCCGCGAGAAGTTCGATTACATCCTCATCGAAACGACCGGCCTCGCCGACCCCGGCCCGGTGGCACAGACCTTCTTCGCCGACGACGAACTCCAGGCGAAGACCCAACTCGACGGCATCGTGACGCTCGTGGATGCGAAGCACGTGAGCCTGCACTGGGACAGCCGCGAGGTGCAGGAGC
>JAYVTJ010000281.1:0-2165 GCA_043774415.1 Fimbriiglobus sp.
TAGGCCGTAACCCGCGCCCATCGCGAGCAAAACGCCGAGGGAACCGGCCGCGAGGAGCGCGAAGTCGCGCCGGTTCAGATCGAGGGGCGACCGCGGCTCTTCGACTTCGGGAGCCGGCGCGGGAACAGGGAGAGTTACAAGTTCGACGTTGATCTCATCGGGCAACCGGGGCGCCGGCATCGAAGCCGGGAGAATCGGATGGGGCAGCGATTTCGGCTTCGCGGCGGCGACTTCGATCCGTGCGGGCGTCGCCGGCACCGGTTTGAAATCGGTCGCCGACTTCGGCTTCGCCGGTTTGGACGACGGCCCGACGAGCGCCGCCGATACCGGCTCCGCTGCGACCGCTCGCGGCGGAAGTGGCGCGTGGGCCTTCGTCGCCGCGTTCATTGCGGCCCGCGCATCGACCGGCAACTCGAACGCACTCTCCGATTCGAGCCACTGCTGGTACGCCGGCAGCACCGGCACCTTCGCGGCATTTGCGGCCCGGTCGGGCAGGAACGCTTTGAGCGACTCGGCCGCGTCTTTCGGCGTCTGCGGGCGATCCTCCGGCTTCTTCGCCAGCATTTTCCCCACGGCCGCACTCAATCCCGGCGTCAGCCCCGGAACGAGGTCGCTCAGTGCCGGCGGCTTCTCGGTGGCGTGCTTCACCATCTGCGCCATCACATTCCGATCCTGAAACGGCGGTCGCCCGGCGATCAGGTGGAAAAGCACGCAGCCCAAGCTGTAGATGTCGGCGCGCACGTCGGCCGAGCGCGCATCGCGGGCCTGTTCCGGCGCGAGGTAGTCGGGCGTGCCGAGCAACGCCCCTTCCCCGGTGAGCTGCAAATCCTGCGTGGCGGGGGAGTCTTCGTCGAACGTCTCGCGGCCGAGGCCGATATCGAGAATCTTGATCGTGGAATCGAGCGTCGAATCGACCTTTGCATTGACGGGGATGCCGGGCGTGGGGGCTACCATGAGGTTGGCGGGCTTGAGATCGCGGTGCACCATCCGCTTGTCGCTGAGGTGCTGCAGCCCGAGCAGCGCGTGGTAGACGATGCGGACCGCTTCCGGCGCCGGGATCTTTTTCCGGCGCGTCAGCACTTCGTCGAGCGTCTCGCCGTCGAGGTGCTCCATCACGATGAAGTTGGCTCCGCCGGCCTGTCCGAGCTGAAAGGCCCGCACGACGTTCGGATGATCGAGCTGCGTCAGCAGTCGGCCTTCGCGCTGGAAGCGGTTGAGCGCGTGCTGCTCGCGCGATTTGCTCGACGGCAGCACCTTCAGCGCCACCACTTGCCCGGAGGCGTGGACCGCTTTGTAAACCCCCGCGGTTTGACCGCTGCCGATGCGGTCGAGGATGACGTAGCCGCCGATGTGGAAGCCTTCCGAGCGGCCGCGCTGGATCAGTGCGGCTTGATATTCCGTGAGGAATTGCTTCTTCACGAGGAACTTGCGGAGAGAATCGACATCCCCTTCCGCGCCGCGCGTCTCCCGCTCCCAGTCGCCGCGGATCTCGGGCACCTCGTCCTCGCGGACGAGCTTGCTCTTGCCGAGGGCGGCGAAGTAGTCGGTCACCGTCGCGGTGGGTGTGGCCATGAGAGGAGCGGCTCCGGGAGAGGTTGGGAATGCGGATTTCGGATTCGGTGGCGAGCCAATCCGAAATCCGAAATCGCAAATCCGCAATCAGCTTAGCTCACCCCTGACGGCGGAGTCGCTTCTGCGGATCGACTTCCAGTACTCCGAAGGCTTGCTCGTGGCGCACGACGATCTGCCGGAGCGATTCGATGAGCCGCTTGGCGACGAACGGATTCATCACGAGGCGGTGCGTGAGGTGGATCGGCTCCATGCCGCCGGGGATCATGATGCCCGTGTGAAGGCCGACGTCCATGAGGATTTCTTCGGTGCTGCTGCTGAGGCTGAGGCGGAAGAAGTTGCAGTAGACGGGCTGCATCTTCGACACGTCCACCTGCACGGCGACCTGCGTCTGCTGGGGGGCGGGGTTCGCCGGGGTGAGGGGGGTCACGTCTTCGGCCATCGGAAACTCCACGGGGTGCGGTGCTCCGGCGAAGCCCGCCGCTCGGCGAAGCCTCCGGCCGGATGGGTCGGTACGGGGTCGGGCGCGGGCGCCGACCGAATCGGGCGAGAATCAGTCTACGAACTGGCCACCCTGCGGCCAAAAGGGGGGATTG
>JAYVTJ010000282.1:0-3482 GCA_043774415.1 Fimbriiglobus sp.
GGGGTCGAGAAAGCGGGCGAACGCCACGGCATCGGCCTTGTCCGCCAGCGTCAGCTTCAGCGTGTGCTCCCCGGGGCCCAGGGTCACGTCGAATCCTTCCGCATCGGGTTGGGCGGTCTTCGTACCGGTGCCACTGCCGAGCGGCTTGCCGTCGAGTTCGAGTGTGAATTTGGCGCTCGAGCCAATCAGCAGCTTCGTTTTCAGCGCGGCGCCCGCAGTGAATTTGGCTTCGACGACTCCGCCACCCGTCACGGTGATCCGCCCCGGCACGCCCACTGTCACCGGCTTGTCATTCACCTTCACAACCGTGAGATACGGGCTGTTCATGGCGTAGCGGAGCAGGTCGCGGAAGTCTTGCGGCGTCATTCCGGCCGTCAGCCCTTCGGGCATCATCGACTTCTCTGTCACCTTCACCGGACCGTCGAGATCCTTCTTCGCGATTTTCTTCAGCACACCGTTTTCGATCTTCAGCGTGAGGAAGTTGTCGTCCTCCTCGGCGAGCAAACCCTGGATCACCTGGCCGTCGAGCGTGTTCGCCGTGCGGAGAAAATATGGTGCGCCGATGACGCGGTTCGGGTCGATGATGTTCGCCAGCAGGTACTCGATGTCCCGCGCGGCGCCGTCGAGCGCCGGGCCGACATCCTGCCCTTGCCCGTCGAATTTGTGGCACTTCATGCACTGCGCCTCGAAGACTTTCTTCCCTTTGGCGAAGCTCGCCGGGGAGTCGTACAGCCCCTTCCGCGTCGCGTCGATGACCTTGTCCAACTCGGCCGGCGTCGGCCGGGTGCGGCCCCACGCCTTCCCGATGAGGGCGTTGATGTCCCTGTCGTTGAACGCCTGCATCTTGATGACCGTGTTGTCGGTGAGGTCGGTGCGGTCGATCTTCTTGTCGCCCATCGCGGTCAGCAGCGCCTTCGCCCCCTCCTTGCGACCGGCCAAGCTGTTGACGAGGTCGGCGCGGAGAGTCTTGGGGAACTTGGCCCAGTCCTGCACGACGGCCGCGGAGAGCTTCGGATCGTTCAGGTTCGCGAGTTGCCGGGCCGCTTCGAGCCGGACTCGCGGATCGGTCTCCGTCCGGATCGCCTCGGCGACGATGTTCACCGCCTCGCGGTGCTGCAGTTGAACGAGATCGCGGAGGCCTTCGATGCGGGCGTCGGTCGTCGAAGCTCGCTTGAAGCTGGCGAGCGCCTGCTCCATCGCGGCGGGATCGCGGAAGGCGACCGCGAGCTTGTTCGTCAGCCCCGCGAGCCGCGCCTCTTTGCTCAGTTCGATTTGCAGCGCGGCCCATCCTTCCGGCGGCTTCACGGTTCGGCCCGCCAGCGCGATGGCCAAGCCGTCGAGCGCCTTCTCGCGGGTGTTCGGATCCGTCACATCCTTCACGAATTTCAAGCAGAGTGCGAGGTCCTCCGGTTGTCCGGTGGCGACGAGCCGGCGCATGACCTTCGGAACGATCTCATCGCGGACGAAGATGTTATCCGGCGCTTCCTTGGCGAGGAATTCGAGTTCCTTCCCTGCGCGGTTCGCAGCGCCGTCCTTCTTCGCGATGATCTTCTCGTAGGCCAGCCACGTCAGGTGCGGAATGAGCGGGTCTTTCGCGTCCTCCTTGCGCTTCATCAGCGCGCGGACGAGTTCGGTGACATCGTGCTTATCGGCGAGCCTGATTGCAGCGGATGCGAGTTCGCGGCGGACAATCGGATTCGCATCTTTGACAGCTTCCATCAATGTCTTGACAGTGTTCTCGCCGCACTTGTCGATGCGCGCGGTTAGCATCCGGATTGAACAGGCCGTTTCAAACGCGTTGAGCGGGGCAAGCTTGTTGGGGGTGAGTAGCACTTCCTTAATGAGCGAGTTCTCCACGCCAATCGCATTGCTCACCATAAGCGGTTTCATGCGAGGTGCGCCCGGTCCTATGGCTACGAGGAGTCTGGACACGTCGAACGCGGACAAGGTGTCGGCTTGGGCAAACAACAACCGAAGGGCTGTGCGGCTGCGATACGGGTCTGCTTCGATCACCACTTGTAGCAATTCCACTTCCGTCAACTTCCCCAAATCCTCCGCCTTCTTCCCCTTCCGATCCTTCAACTGAATCCGATACACCCGCCCCCGTTCGTAGTCCCACTCCTCGGCCTTCGCCTGGTGGCAGGGCATTTGGTCGTGCCAGTCGATGAGGTAGATGTCCCCGTTCGGACCCCACTTCATATTGATCGGACGGAAGTTCTTGTCGCCGCTCTGGAGGAAGTCGTCGCCGCGCGAAGCGATGTAGCTCGAACCGTTCGGCTTGAGGATGTTCTGCTTCAAACTGCACCCGTGGATGCTTCCGAAGATCGCGCTGTTCTGGAACCGCTTCGGCATGTGCGGGACATCCAAACTCAGCAGCCCGGCGTGCGCCCAGCCGCTCTCTTTGTGAAACGTGTGGTCCGAAATTTCCTGGATGGCGCCGTACGCATACGGGTTGTAACTCGCCCCGGCCTGACGCTTGTAAATGCCCCCCGGCACGATGTGGTAGAGGTGCGGGATGACGCAGCACGCCAAAATCGCTTGGCCGTCGGTGTTGCGGAAGTCGATGCCCCACGGGTTGCTCGTGCCCTCGGCGAAGATCTCGAATTTCTTCGTCTTCGGGTGCAGGCGCCAGATCGCGGCGTTCATGCGCGTCTCGGGGCCGTCGAGCGGCTTCACGTTGCTCTGGCTGAAGACGCCGTGCAGCCCGTAGAGCCAGCCATCCGGCCCCCAGGTGAAGGTGTTGAGCGTCTCGTGCGTGTCCTGGGAACCGAAGCCCCCGAGGACCGTTTCGAACTTCCCCGGCTTGTCGTCCTTGTTCTCGATGAACCAGACGTACGGCGCCGCCCCGACCCAGACGCCGCCGTGGCCGACTTCGAGTCCGGTGCAGAGGTCGAAGGCGCCGAGGCCGGCCTTCTTGCGCTCCTCGCTCACGGGGAAGTCTTTGCCCTCGCAGAAGACGGTGCGCTTGTCGCAGAGGCCGTCGCCGTCGGTGTCTTCGAGGATCACGATGCGGTCGCGCGGAGCTTTGCCCTTCGGGGTCTTGCTCGGATATTCGAAGCATTCGACGCACCAGACGCGGCCGCGCTCGTCGATGCTGAAGGCGACGGGGTTGACGAGTTGCGGTTCGCCGGCGAAGAGCTTGACCTCGAACTCGGCGGGAACCTTGAACTTCGCCACGGTCTCTTCGGGTTTGAGGTAGGCCTGACCGGAGCCTTTGCGATTGTCGAAGCCGAATTCCTTCTGGGCGAACGCGGACGAGGCGATCAGCAGGGAGAATGCGATTGCGAGGGAGCGCATGGGGAAGCCACCGGGAGCCGCGGGGAGATGAAGATGATGCTACCGGGAAGTGAGGGCGATTGCCAATGTCGGTTGTCGGGCGGGAACGGAAGTGTGCGGGCGACGGTTCGTAGGACAGGCAAGATGCCTGTCCTACTCCGATGCATCGCTACTGCGATCGGAAATCAGTAGCGCCAAATCAAGTC
>JAYVTJ010000283.1:0-4850 GCA_043774415.1 Fimbriiglobus sp.
GGCATCGGTTTGTACTTCTCCGGCCAGAAGGGATTCCACGTTACACTTCTGGCACCGCCTGGATACCGGGCGGATCCGCAAGTGCCGGCCGTGGTGAAAGCGCTCTGCCAGCAACTGGCCCGCGCCGCCGGGGTAGTCATCGACCGCGCCGTTTACGATACCCAGCGACTCTTCCGGCTTCCGAATTCCCGGCATCAGAAATCGGGACTCTACAAACGGTACTTCGACCTCGCGGACTTCGACCGGCTCGACATAAGTCGCATCCTCAAAACCTCGAAGAATCCGGCCGGGTTCGCCGTGCCCGTGGCGAAAGAAGCTTGCCCCCAACTCGCCGAGGATTGGAGCGCGGCCGAAGAGTTCCTCCGCACGCCGGCTGGCTCGAAGCATTCGACCGGCGCGGTTCGCGTGCCCCCTTCCTCTTGCCCCGTCGTGCCGAAGTTCGTGCTCGACTTCATCGGCTTCGGGGACATCCAAGATCCCGGGCGAGCCGTAACGCTCTTCCGCTGCGCCGCCGCGCTCGCCGAATCCGGGACTCCCGATGCCGTGGTGTTCGGCTTGCTCGAGGAAGTCGCACTGAAAAGCGGACTCGATGCCGAGGAAGTGCAGAAGCAAATCGAAGCGGGCATTCGACGGGGAAGGGGGGCATCATGCCGTTCGTAACCGCATTGACATTGGCCCGTTCGCCGAAGTTCGATCTCGACAAAGCCCCCGTGCGATGGAACCCCGGCCCGCCGTTCGAATCGCTCGACCTCCGTCCCGGCCGCGTCGTGCTGATCGGTGCCCCGCCCGGTGCCGGGAAGACGACGCTCTCGTTACAACTCGCTACGAACATCCTCGGGCGCTACCCGACGCTCCGCGGCATCGTCGGCAACGTTGAAACCGCGCCCGACGTGCTGCTCGAGAAGATGATCGCACGGTATGCTTCGGTGCCGCTCGATGCGATTCAGGATCGCACGATGACTTCGGACGAACGCGGCCGCGTCGATGCCGCCCTCGAAACGCATGCCGACGTCCTCAGCCGATTGGCTTTCCTCGAGTCGCCCTACTCGATGGGGCACCTTCGGAATTCCATGACCGAGTTCCAAGCCGCGCTCGCCGTGGTCGATTACGCGCAACGTTTCACTGTCGGCGATGGGAAGGACGAACGGCAGAAGCTCGATGCGCTGATGTCGCAAGTGCGCACCGTGGCTTCGGCCGGCGCCTGCGTAGTGGTGATCTCCTCCGTCTCGCGGGGCAAAGCCCCAAACGGCAACTCCAGCTACTCCGGTTCGTCGCTGGCATCCTTCCGGGGAAGTTCGGAATTCGAATTCGGCGCCGACTCGGCCTACATCCTCGATAGTGGCGAAGGGATCGCGACGCTCCGCTGCGTGAAGAACCGCTTCCGGCAAGCGCAGAACATCGCACTCCGCTTCTGCGGCGAGTTCCAGCGTTTCGAATCCGGGGACGCGCTCGATGGGTTCGACGCGGCGCCCGTGCCCACGGTCACCCCGCTACTCGAATCGCCCCCACCTCCGAAGAAAGGGAAGGGGGCAAAGTGACAACCAAACGTCCGGAGCCGGGTTCGGCCTGGCAACGTCATTGCCCCGACGCCTACCCTCGAGATTGGCTTACGGGCAAACGAGAACTTCCCGATGGATTCACCCGCCCGGCGACGTCCATCGAAGCGGATCTCATTTGCGGCCGGGTGAGCGAAGTCCGATTCCTCGCGAGCCGACCGGGATCGGCGCCCCCTTCCACTCCCCCTGCGAAGCCGAAGAAGATGGGGAAGCCGTCGCCCGTCGTGCTCAAGATCTTCGGATACAACCGGTTCTTCACTGCGCTCTCCAAACGAGAACCGCGATTCTCTCCGCTCGCCGTGGCGCTGTGGTGTTGGCTCTGGCGATGCGAGAAGGACGGACTGGCCCGGACTTCGGAACGCCGGCTCGAGGATCGGTTCGGAACCTCCCGAAAGACGATCCGGAAAGCCCTCCGTGCGCTAGAAGAAGCCGGCTTCCTCAAGCTCATTCGGAAGGGCCAATGGAACCGGAGATCGACCGTCTACCGCGTTCGCACAACGGCATTGAGGCGGGGTAAAATCGACCCCGCTAGCGGGGTAATAGTTACCCCATGAACACTCTTCTACGAAGTAGAAGAGAGAATGACGGAATCCGACTGGCGCGCGGTCGAACTGGCCGCTATCCTTGCATCACCTCGAAGTAGGACAACTGCGATGGGCACGATCTTTCGCCGCACCGAACGCCGGCCGATCCCGCGATCGGCGAACATCGTCGAAAAGGCCGGCAAGCGGGTCGCCCGATGGCACAGCCGAGGAAGACTCCGAACCGCGCCCGTCGAAGTCGCGGCTGATGGAACGGAATGCGTCGTCGTGGAATCAGGCACCTACGTTGCGAAGTACCGAGATCATGCCGGCAAGATCGTCGAGCGCTCGACCAAGTGCCGGGAAGAGGCGACGGCTCGGCAACAGCTCGCGGCATGGGAACGGGAGGAAGAGCAAATCCGCGTCGGCATCCTCGAGCCGGGACAACTGGCGACGGCTCGGAGCGCGGTCGGTTCCCTGGAGTCGCATCTCGGCGCGTACGAACAATCCCTGATGGCGCGGGACGTGAGCGGCGTCTATCTCGCGAATACCTTGAGTGCCATTCGCCGCGTGCGGGATGAACTCGGATTGAACAGCCTCAAGGATCTCCGCCGGGAGAAAGTCGAGCCTTGGTTCGCCAAGGCTATTGCCGAAGAGATGGGAGCGCGGAACCGGAATCACTTCCGCGATTCGCTCACGCGGTTCTCGAATTGGTGCCGCGAAACCGGCCGCATCCGCGAACACGACCTCGACAAACTTCCCAAAGCCGACGAACGCCAAGATCCCAAGCGGACGCGACGCGCGCTCACCGAAGCCGAACTCGGCCACCTCTTCGCCGTGGCCCGTTTGCGGCCGCTCGAAGAAGCCCGCACGATTCGGCGCGGGAAGAATAAGGGGAAGCTATCGGCCGAAGTCCGGCCGGTAGTAGTGGCCCGCCTCGAGGAACTCGGCCGCGAACGGGCGCTCATTTACCGGACCTTACTTTTCACCGGCCTTCGGTCTGACGAACTCCGCACGCTCGCCGTATCCCAACTCGACTTCACACCCGGCGCGGAGTTGATCCGCCTCGAGGCGAAGAACGAGAAGAACGGCGCGGGTTCGACGATTCCCCTCCGCTCCGATCTCGCCGCGGAGTTGCGGGATTGGATCGCGGAGAATGGACTCACATCATCCTCGCGACTGTTCACCGTACCCGCCGGCCTTTGTCGGATCCTCAATCGCGACATGAAAGCCGCCGGGATACCCAAGCGGGACGAACGGGGTCGAACCGTGGATGTCCATGCCCTGCGGACAACCCTCGGCACGATGCTCTCGACGACGGGGACGGCACCGCGGACGGCCCAAGCGGCCATGCGGCACTCCGACATCAAACTGACCATGGGAGTCTATACCGATCCGAAGCTGCTCGAAGTTCGGGAGGCACTGGAACGCTTGCCCGCAATGCAGGCCCCGAGCCATTTGAACAAAGGATCACCCCCAACGAAAACACCACCTACACGCGGCAAAACGGGGCTAAAGGGGGCCCCTTCTGGCAACGTCCGGCAATCGTCGGGCTGGCGGGATTTGAACCCACGACCTCTTGCACCCCAAGCAAGCGCGCTAGCCAAGCTGCGCTACAGCCCGATTTCCGACACGCCCTTTCTAGTAAGCCCGTGCCGTTCTGACAATCGGAGTTCGCTCGAGGTTCGCGGACCGGAGCGCTTGCTTCGGTCGAGATCGGCTGGTAGGCTGTGGGGTAGGGGAGTCGGAAGTGGCGCAAACGCCCCGCGATCCGAAGCGTTTCATTTGAACCGGCCCCATCTTCGAACAGTTCTACCAGGTGCCCGATGCGTATTCCGCGCCTCTGCCTCGCTTGTCCGCTCGCCGGTGCGCTCCTGATCATCTCGATCGCATCCGAGCGCGCGAGCGGCCAAACTCTGATCAAGCAATTCGAACCCTATCGGAAAACCGCCGCCGAACCCGGGGCCGCCCGCGGCCGCATCACGGAGTTCCAAGAGGGCAAAGTCGTCCTCTCGAAGCCGACGGAAGCCGACCTCGCTGTGTATGCATCGATGGCGCAGTACCTCGTGAACCGCGTGACGCACCACGAATTTTACCAGGCGCCGAACGAAGCGACCGACCTGAAGCCGCGGCCGGTCGCCAATACGGTCCAAGAGCTTCTGAACGAACTCCGCAAATACCTGCTGATCCCGCCCGCCGACGGCAAGATCAACCTCGCGCAGGAAGATTACATCCGTGAATTCGGAGCGGCGCTCGACAAGGCCCTGGTCCCGCTCCTGATCCCCGAGAAAGGAAAGGCAGCGCCGCCGCCGATTATCCGCGTCAATGCCGGGCGACTGCTCGCGCTCGCCTGCGAGAGCGGCGCGCCGGCGCACTGGCCCACGGTGACGGCGCTGCTGAAAAATCCCGAGACGCCCCCGGAGTTGCTTTACTCGGCACTGAAAGCAGCCGAAGGGCTCCTCGGCGGGTTCGATGTCTCGCGCCAAAGTCGCCTCGCGCCGCTGCCCGCCGATTCGGATGCGGTGCTGTACGACCTCATCCACATCTTGGAAGTGATGGTGGAGAAGGGGCCCCCGATCCTGAACAAGCTGCACATCGAAGGGTCGCAATCGGTGCTGACCACCGATCCCAAGGGCAAAACCGGCGAGAGCCTTCTGCCCGATCAGGTCATTGCGCTCCAGCTCTACCGGCTGCAAGCGATCCGGGCGCTGGCCCGCCTCCGCACCGATATCCTCGGGGGCAAGGTGAAACCGGCGCTCGAAGTCCGGCCCCT
>JAYVTJ010000284.1:0-3321 GCA_043774415.1 Fimbriiglobus sp.
CCCCGCTCGGAGAGCTTATGCTGGAACAGAAGCTGGTCGAACTCATCCGGGACGATGCCCGCTACCCGTACGAGGCGTACGAGTTCCTCTGCGACGCCGTGTCGTTCACGCAGGATCTGCTCGAGCGCAGCCCGCGCGAGGAAGACGACCCCGAGACCGACTACCACGTCAGCGGGGGCGAACTGCTGCGCGGGGCGTGCGAACTCGCCGTGCGCGAGTTCGGCATGATGGCCCCGGTCGTCTTCCGCCTCTGGAACATCCGCCGCACCGACGACATGGGCAACATCGTGTTCAACCTCATCCGCGGCGAACGCCTGAGCAAATCGGAGCGCGACGAGCCCGACGACTTCCACGAGCTGTTCGACCTCGACAAAGCCCTCACCGAGAGTTTCGAAATGACGACTGTGCCGCGCGCCCCGGCCAAGGGGGCACCATGAGCGGCGCCCGCATCCGCCTCCTCGTCGCGGCGGCCCTCTTCCTCGGCTGGATGATCTGGCTCGGCCTCGCCGTGGCCGACAAAGGCTCCGTAGATCCCGTGTCGCGGGCGCAGCTCACCGAAGCGACCATCTTGGTGACAGCCGAAGTCAGCTCCGTCGAAGGCAAGCCGGTCAGCAAGGTGAAAGTGGTGAAGCGGATCAGTGCCACCGGCCCGGCCGAAGGGACCGAGATCGACGTGGCGAACTTGCCGCAGGCCGTGGTGCCCCGCAAGGGCTTCCCCGGCGACGGGGTCTACCTGCTGGCGCTCGTGCCGCGCGATGCCTCCGGCTTCAGCATCGCCGGTTTGCCGCGCTCCCCCGGCTACGAGCCGACGAATCCGCCACACCCCAGCATCTATCCTTGGAACGAAGCGACTCAGACGCAACTCCGGGCACTCGGCTACGGTCTCTGACCGGGCGAACCCATCGACTGCCTCTCCGGTGCCATCGAATGCGGCACGCCTTGCGCGCGGGCCGTGCAACCCGCTGGCGCGCCGTCGTGTTCCCGCTCAACATCTCGCCGTGAAATGCCCGATAAATCAGCCATTACTCGCCCTCCCACCCGAACTACACGGGTTGGCATGGAAAGTGTCTCTGTGCATTGCGTGTCTCCCACACGATGCCTTTCAGAGCCGGCCCATCGATCCCCATCGATGAGCTGATTTGACGCCCATGACAACTCAGTTTCCGCAGCCATCTGTTTCTCCCGGTCGCGTCTTTCTCGTCGGTGCCGGTCCCGGTTCGCCCGATCTCATCACAGTCCGCGGTCTGCGTTGCTTGCAGACCGCCGATGCCATCCTCTACGACGCACTCCTCGATCCCGATCTGCTCCTCGAAGCGCGGCCCGATGCCGTGATGCTGCATGTCGGCAAGCGCGGCTACTGCATCGGTTCGACGGCTCAAGAAACGATCCACGATGCGCTCGTGCGTCTCGCCCGTGAAGGCAAGACCGTCTGCCGGTTGAAGGGGGGCGACCCGTGTCTTTTCGGCCGCGGGGGGGAAGAGGTCGAGGCGCTCGTCGAAGCGGGCATCCCATTCGAGATCATCCCCGGTGTGACGTCCGCACTCGGTGCTGCAGCCGCGGCGAACATCCCGCTCACGCACCGCGAGGTCGGCCAATCGGTCGCCTTCGCCACCGGCCACTACGACCCCGATTCGCCCGAGTGCACCCTCGATTGGGCGGCGCTGGCGCGGATGCCCACGGTCGTCTTCTACATGGCCGTGCGGAACATTGCGGGCATCGCGGCGAAGCTCATTGACAACGGATTGTCACCGGGGTTGCCGGTCGCGATCCTCGAGAACGGAACCCGCGGCGATCAGCGCACGATCGTCGGCGAACTCGCCTCCATCGGCGAACTGGCCCTGCTCGAAGGCGTGCAGGCCCCGGCGCTGTTCGTCGTCGGCGAAGTCGTGAAGTACCGCGAGAAATTGTCCGACCTCTCCGCCCGCGTCCTCGCCACCCCCGGTGCTCTTTGATCCAGCAGAACACGATCCGTGACACGCCGCTCACCCGGAAGCGCCTCGTCGTCATCGGCAACGGCATGGCCGGGGCGCGCTTCGTCGAAGACCTCATCGCCGCCGACCCGTCGCACGGCTTCGACATCAGCATGTTCGGCGACGAACCGTACGGGAATTACAACCGCATCCTGCTGTCGAACGTCCTCAACAGCAGCCAAGACGCGAAGGAGATCTTCCTCAACCCGCTGAGCTGGTACGAGGAGAACGCCGTCACGCTGCACGCGGGGAAGAAGGTCACCCGCATCGACCGCGCAGCGAAGATCGCCTACGCCGACGGCGTCGAAGAGGCCTACGACACGCTCGTCTTCGCCACCGGTTCGCGGCCCTTCGTGCCCCCCATCGCCGGCACCTCGCTCCACGGCGTGTTCGTCTTCCGCACCCTCGACGACTGCCGCAACATCGCCGAGTACGCCAAGGACTGCAAGCGGGCCGTCGTCATCGGCGGCGGGCTGCTCGGACTCGAAGCGGCCAAGGGGCTGATGACGCACAACGTGAACGTGACCGTCGTCGAGATGGGTCCGTGGCTCATGGGCGTGCAGCTCGACGCCGACGGCGGCAAAGTGCTCCAGCAGACCATCGAGAAGCTCGGCATCACGGCGATCACCTCCGCGAGCACGAAGGAGTTCGTCGGCGACGAAACGAACCGCGTGAAGGGCGTGAAGTTCGCCGACGGCTCCATCGTCGAGTGTGACATGGTCGTGGTCTCGGCGGGTATCCGGCCGAACAAGGAACTCGGCTCCGAGTGCGGCCTCACCTGCGACCGCGCCATCGTCGTCAACGACACGCTTCAAACGAACGATCCGGACATCTTCGGCGTCGGCGAGTGCGTCCAGCACCGCGGCATGGTCTACGGACTCGTCGCCCCGATCTGGGAGCAAACCAAAACGCTGGCGCTGCGGCTCACCGGCATGAACCCGGATGCCCTGTACACGGGATCGAAGCTCGCCACGAAGCTCAAGGTGATGGGCGTCGAACTCGCGAGCATGGGCCGCATCTCGGATGTGAAGCCGACGGACGAAGTGGTGACGTTCGCCGAGCCGGCCCGCGAGGTCTACTGGAAGGCCGTGATCCGCGACGGCAAAGTGTCCGCGTGCTGCATGCTCGGCGACCTCGGCCCCGCCGACGACCTCGTCGATTACTTCATGACCGAGAAGCCCGCGCCGAGCCGTCGGCTCGAGCTCTTCTTCAGCGCGGGCTCGCAGATCCACGGCCACGAAATCTCGCTCGCCGACTTGCCCGACGCGAAGCAGATCTGCGACTGCAACGGCGTCTGCAAAGGCACGATCGTGAAGGCGATCCAAGCCGGGAAGACGAGCGTGCCGATGGT
>JAYVTJ010000285.1:0-3039 GCA_043774415.1 Fimbriiglobus sp.
GAATGATCGCCCCACGATACGCCACGAAGACCGTTCCGCTCGCCGAAGCGCGCCTCTTCACGCTCCCGTGCCTCTCGGGGCGGCCGTGGAAGGAAATCCGCGTCCGCAGGCCGTGGAACGGGGGCAACCCCATCGACGGGTACGCCAACGACGGCGACTACTCCGAACAGGTGGCGCGCCTGCCGAACGAGATCGCCGACCTCATCGCCGAGCGGTGGAACGCCGCACTCCCTTGCACTCAAGGGGCGCCAGGATGATCCTGTCCCCCGAGTTTCGCCCCTTCCTCGCCGCCATCCGGGAATCCCCCGGCGACGACCTGCCCCGCCACGTCGCCGCCGACTTCCTCGACGAGCACGGGGACGCCGACCGGGCGCGGTTCATCCGACTTCAGCTGGCGATCGCGGCGGGTGATGATCGGTGTTACCAGCAATCAACAGCGATCCGGTGCATCTGCCCCGTTCTCCGCTGCCGCTGCAAGCCCTGCACGCTCCGGCGGCGGGAGCGGGAACTGCTGGGCAAGTTCGGCCAGCGTTGGCGGGATGAGGCGATGCAGCCGGCCCGCGATGCGTGGGAGGTCCGGGGCCGGACGAAGTTCTTCGAGGGCAGCAATGCCGACTTGCGGCGGCAAGTCGATGAGCGGGTGCGAGAGTGGGGTTGGCTGATGACCGATTGCGTCAGCTTCCGCCGAGGCTTCCCCGCCACCGTGCGGATGCCCCTCGACGCGGCCCTGCGGTGGCTCCCCGAACTGGTGCGACTCTGGCCGCTGGAGGAAGTGCGGGTGACGGACCGGGAACCGGAGCGCGACATCTACTACGGTGGAATCTCCTACTACCGCTGGCATCACGAAAAGAACCCCCTCGCGCCACCGGCGACATGCATATCCGGTCGGATATTCACGGCGGCGGTCACCCTATCCAATCTGGAAGGCGACTTTCTAACCTCCGAAGCCGCCCACGCCGCCCTCTCCGCAGCCCTGCTGACGCTGGCCCGCGCCCCGCAGGTTCCCCCGGCCGCGGCACAATGACGGGGTATGGCCGGCCGCACTCCCAAACTGACCCCGAAGGTGCAAGCGGCGATTCTCAAGAGCATCGCCGCCGGTACGCCGCACGCCCACGCGGCGAACATGGCCGGGATCAGCGCCAAGACGCTCCGGCGGTACGTCCTCAAAGGCGAAGCCGGCAAAACGCCCTATGTGTCCTTTGTGGCCGACCTTAAAAAGGCCGAATCCAAGCAGGTCGAATCGTGCGTCAAGCGCATCCTCGCGGCCAGCCGGAAAACGTGGCAGGCCGCCGCGTGGTTCCTCGAGCGCACCCAGCCCCAGCACTTCGCCAGCAACCAAATCGAACTGAACAAACTCCGGCGGGAGAACGCCGAACTCAAGAAGATGGTTCCCCCCGATGACAAGGTCAACCCCGACAGCAAACTCGGACTCATTGCCCGCCTCAATGCTCTCCTCCTTGCTGAGCAAGCTGAAGAGATCGTCGGGGGCGGCGGCGCTGCTGGAGCAGTTCCGGACGGCGCTCCCGTGGAGCCCGAATCCGGGACCGCAGACCAGGGCGTTCCTGAGTGAGGCCAGCGAGTGCTACTTCGGCGGGGCCGCCGGCGGCGGCAAGTCTCAGCTCGCCTTCGGCCTCTCCCTGACCCAGCACCGCAATACCCTGTTCCTGCGCCGTCAGGCGGTCGATACCAAAGCCATTTCCGAACTCTACCGATCCCTGCCCAAGTCGGTCGGCAAGTGGCGGTCCTCGGGCTACGGGGGCGAATTCCGCACGTCCGACGGCCGCGTGATCGAAGTCGGCGGCTGCCAGCACGAGGACGATTGGAAGAAGTACCAGGGTCGGGCCCAAGATTTATTTCTGTTCGATGAGTTGCCCCACTTCAGCGAGACGATCTATACGACCCTGATCGCATGGAATCGCGTCCGCGACCCGCACCTCTACCCGAACCAGCGCTGCCGCGTGCTCGCGCCCGGCAACCCGCCCACCGACCCCCAAGGCGATTGGGTGCTCAAGCGCTGGCGGGCGTGGCTCGACCCCGAGTACGCCGACCCCGCGAAGCCCGGTGAACTCCGCTGGTACTATCGCAACGCCAAAGGCGAAGACGCCGAGGCCGAGAGCGGCGCACCGATACCCAACCCCGATCGGCCCGACGCCCCGTTTCACCCGAAGTCCCGCACGTTCATCCCGGCGAAGCTGGAAGATAATCCGGTCTACATGCGGCAGGGCTACGGGGCGACTCTGGAAGCGCTCCCCGAGCCGATGCGGTCGATGATGCGGTGGGGCGACTTCGCCGCGGGCCGCATCGACGGGGCGTGGCAGCTCATCCCGTCGGCGTGGGTCGGGCTGGCGAACAAGCGCTGGCTGGCCCGCAAAGCCGCCGGATGGGGACTGCTGAACCAGATCGGCTGCGATCCGGCGCACGGGGGCACGGACGAATTCACGCTGGCTTTGCGGCACGGGGCGACGATTTCCGAAGTGCGGGCCGTCAGCGGGCGGCTCGTCCCGGACGGCAAGGCCGGCGCCCGGCTCATTCAGGACGCCGGCGGCTGCGCGTCGGGGGTGCGGACGCTGATCGACGTGATCGGCGTCGGGGGACGGACCTACGACGCGGCCCGGCAACTCGACAAGTGCGAAGCGGTGCCGATTGTGGTGAGTCAGTCCACGACGTACCGCGATCCCAAAATCCCGAAAATCGAGTTTATGAATTTGCGGGCCGCGATCATGTGGCACCTGCGGCTGCAGCTCGACCCCGAGGGCGGGCCGGAAGAGACGCGGCTGGCGCTGCCGCCGGATCGGGAACTGATGACCGACCTGACGGCGCCGCGGTACTTCCCGCGTGCCAGCGGAATCCAGGTCGAGAGCAAGGAAGACATTCACAAGAGGATCGGGCGGTCTACGGATCGGTCGGATGCCGTGGCCCTCGCCGTCTGGAAAACCGGCTCGACCGTGCTGTTCGCCGGGGGCTGGTCGTGAGTGTGGTATGATCGGGGAACACCCCGAGGAACGACGAATGCAGAAGTGCGACCTGTGCAAGAATCCC
>JAYVTJ010000286.1:0-4128 GCA_043774415.1 Fimbriiglobus sp.
GCGAAGTTCCTCGAAGTGCGCATCGACTTCCTCACGAAGGCCGTCGATTTCAAGCGGCTCGCCCCGTTCAAAGCCTGCGCATGGATGGCGACCTTCCGCCGCCCGGCCGACGGCGGCCGCTGGCCCGGCACCGAACCGGAGCGGCAGACGGTGCTGCGTCAGGCCATCGTCTCCGGCGCGTTCGAGTGGGTCGATCTCGAGACCGACATCGCCGACGGCATCCGGCGCTTCGGCCCCGTCAAGCGCGTCGTCAGCTACCACAACATCACCGAAACTCCGGCCGACCTCGACGCGATCTACGACCGGATGGTCGCGCAGGATGCGGACGTCGTGAAGATCGCGGTGATGCCGAAGACGGCCGACGACCTGCAGCGCATCGTCGAAATTCAGAAGCGGGCGACGAAGCCGACGGTCGCCTTCGCCATGGGGGAGTTCGGATTCCCGACGCGGTTCACCGCGCTCAAGTTCGGCGCCCCGTGGATTTACGCGGCCTTCAACAAGGAGCGCGGCATCGCCCCCGGCCTGCCGTCGATGGACGAGTTCCGCACGACCTACCCCGTGCGGGCCATCGGGCCGAACACGAAGTTCTTCGCGCTGCTCGGCGATCCCGTGGCGCAGAGCTTCGGGCCGATTCTGCACAACCACATGTTCCGGCGGCTGAAGGTCGATGCGGTCTATGTGCCCTTCCGCGTGCCCGACGGCGGGCTGCCCGACGTCTGCTCGGCGATGAACGCCGTGCCGATGGGCGGCTACAGCGTGACGATCCCGCACAAGGAAGCGGCGGCGAACCGCTCGAAGGAGGCCGACCCGATGGTGCGCATCGTCGGTGCGGCGAACACGCTGAAAGCCCGTCCCGATGGCACCTTCTTCGCGGCGAATACGGACTACCCCGCCGCACTCGAATCGCTGCGCACACATCTCGATGCCAAGGCGCTCGGCGAAGGGGTGAAGCCGCCGGAGTTCTCTCAGCTATTCGTCCTCGTGCTCGGCGCCGGCGGGGCGGCGCGAGCGATTGCCGCGGCGCTCGTCCGGGCCGGGGCGCACGTTACGGTGACGTCGCGCACCATCGAACGCGCGGAGAAACTCGCTGCCGAACTGGGCTGCAAGTTCTGCGACTGGCAGGCCCGGCACAGCGTCGCGCAGTGCGAGATCGTCGTCAACTGCACGCCCGTCGGGATGCACCCGAAGGTGGACGAATCGCCGCTGCACGCGGGATTCCTCAAGCCGGGGCTGGTGGTGTTCGACACGGTCTACAACCCGGAGCACACGCTGCTCATCCGCGATGCCGAGGTGCGCGGGTGCAGCATCGTCACCGGCGTCGATATGTTCGTGCGCCAGGCCGCGAAGCAGTTCGAGCTGTTCACGGGGATCGCGCCGCCGCTCGAAGAGATGCGTGAACTGCTCCGCAAGGCGATGTCGCCGCTGACGCGGGCCATGCAGGAGGAGTCCGACAAGAGCGGCGGCATGGGCGAGGACGAGCCGTGACCCGACACCTTTACTTGGTGGGGTATCGCGGCACCGGGAAGAGCACCGTGGGGCGCATCGTCGCCGAAGCGCTGGGCTGGCCCTTCATCGATCTGGACGAGCGCATCGAAGCGACCGCGGAGACGAGCATCGCGGGGATCTTCGCCGCCGAGGGGGAAGCGGGTTTCCGGGATCGGGAATCGGCGGCGCTCAGGGATGTCGCTTTGCTCCCCCTCTCCGCTTCGGAGAGGGGGCCGGGGGGTGAGGTCTCCCCGAATGAGAGCGAAGGCCGTTCCAGTCCCGCAGGCCAGACCTCACCCCCTAACCCCCTCTCCGAAGCGGAGAGGGGGGACCGGAAGTGCATCGCCACCGGCGGCGGCATCATCCTCCGCGAGGAGAACCGCCGACTCCTGAAAGCCACCGGATTCGTTGTCTGGCTCCAGGCCAGCGCCGAAGCCATCAGGGACCGCATCCGAGCCGACAGCGCCAACGCCGCGCGGCGCCCGAACCTCACGACGGCCGGTGGCCTCCCTGAAATCGTCGAACTTCTGGCCGTGCGGGAGCGTTATTACACGGAGGTCGCCGACGCCCGCGTGCCGACCGACGGCCGGTCGCCGGAAGCGGTAGCGGCCGCTATCTTGACCCTGTTACGCTCCATTCCTCCCGACTGAATCGACCCCGACATGGAGTGGTGGTTCCACCTGCCGATGGCCCTCTGCTGCCTCTGGATCCTCATCCTCGGCCTCGGCGTCGGCAGCTTCCTCAACGTCCTCATCGCCCGACTGCCGTACGAGAAGAGCGTCATCTGGCCGAACTCGCGCTGCTTCACCTGCTTCAAGAAAATCGGCCTGCTCGACAATCTCCCGATCATCGGCTACCTTCGGCTGCGCGGCCGCTGCCGCAACTGCGGGGCGACCTTCTCCTCGCGCTACCTCTGGGTCGAACTCGGCACCGGCTTTGCATTCCTCGCCCTCTACTTCCTCGAGATCGTCCTCCAAGCGACCGAAGGCCCGACGGGCGATGACCGCACTCCGATCTTGCAGCCCTGGCACGACACGCCGGGGTTGAAGTTCCCGTACATGGGCACGAGTACACTGCCGCCGTGGCAGACGTGGATCTACTTCGCCTTCCACGCCTTCCTGCTCGCGGCGCTGATCGCGTCGGCGCTCATCGACCTCCGGCACCGCGTCATCCCGCCGCAGATCACCTACGTCGCCACCATCGTCGGCCTCATCGCCTCGACCGCGTTCCCGTGGCCGTGGCCGAGCGATGCGAGCATCTTCTCGCCCTATCTCACCGACGGCCGCTCGTGGATCCTGCCCGAAGTCGCGGAGAAGATCCCGACGGGACTCTCGCTCTGGCCCTTCTGGGGGCCGATCCCGAGTTGGGCACCCGCCGGCAGTTGGAAGCTCGGCTTGATGAACGGCCTCCTCGGCGCCGCGGCGGGCATGGCCATCGGCCGGGGCATCAAGATGCTCTTCGAGATGGGCATGGGCAAAGAAGCCCTCGGCCTCGGCGACGCCGACCTCCTCATGATGGCCGGCAGCTTCCTCGGCTGGCAGGCCATTTCCCTCGCTCTCCCGGTCGGCGCCGTGCTGACGCTCTTCGTGGTGCTCCCGGCGATGGCCATCGCGGGTCTGCGCGGCCGCAAGGTCGAAACGCAACTCCCCTTCGGCCCCGGCATCGCGGCGGGCATCGTCACCTGCTGGTGGGGCTGGCCCTGGCTCGGCCGCCTCGTGCAAGGGGTCTTCTTCGACCTCTACGTCCTCGGGTTCATCGTCCTGCTCATGGGTGGCGGCATGCTGATCGCCGGTCTGTTCCTCCGACGCGGGGGCAAACCGGCGTGAGCGCTTCGGGCGAACTCGTCATCGTCGATTACGGCATGGCCAATCTGCGCAGCGTGCAGAAGGCCTTCGAGAAGGTCGGCACCGCCGCGGTCGTCACCTCCGATCCGGAGCGCGTGCGCCGCGCGGCGAAGGTCGTGCTCCCCGGCGTCGGAGCATTCCAGGACGCCATCGCGAAGCTGCGCGAGACCGGCTTGGCGGAAGCCTGCGTCGAGCAGATCGGCACGGGCAAGCCATTCCTCGGGATTTGCCTCGGACTGCACATGCTCTTCACGCGCAGCCACGAGGACGGCGACTTCGCGGGTTTGGATCTGTTCGCCGGCGACGTGGTGCGCTTCACGCCGCAGCCGGGGCTGAAGATCCCGCACATGGGCTGGAACACGATCGATGTGAAGCGGCCGAATTGCCCGCTCTTCCGCGGCCTGCCGCCCGAGTCGGCGTTCTACTTCGTGCACGGCTATTACGCGCAACCGCAGGATGCGAGCCTGACATGTGCCGAGGCGGACTACCCGACGCCCTTCTGCGCCGCCATCTGGCGCGACAACGTCTTCGCGACGCAGTTCCACCCGGAGAAAAGCCAGGCCGTGGGGCAGGTGCTGCTGAAGAACTTCGCGGGGATGTGAACGGAACCGCACGTCCGAATTCCTTCCGCGCTTGACAGGCCGGGGCTGTTCGGTAATCCCTATCAGAGAGCGCACCGGCGGGTTTTCTCTCCGCGCCGCGTGCCGCCGAACCACCGTCTCGGAAAGGATCGCGCCATGGCCCATATCGTCGCCGAAAGCTGCAACGAGTGCAAATACACCGACTGCTGCGTCGTCTG
>JAYVTJ010000287.1:0-3278 GCA_043774415.1 Fimbriiglobus sp.
CAGGAGGAGAACGCCAGGCTCAAGGGCCAGCCGCTCCGGGCGTATCTGATGCATCGATCGGTTTGGAAACTCGCTTCCGCCGTCGCAATTCGCGCAGCCGGGGCCGACTCACGAACCACCATGCCGCGGCCAGAACGACTACGAAAGCGGACCGCCCGAGCCACTGTGCCCACCACGGAGTCGCGGGGGTGACGAAAAACGATGCCACCAGCGGCACGGCTGGAAACATCGGGATGTACAAGGCTATCAGCCACAAGTCGAAGGCCGATTGCTGGTCGAGCGGCCGTCCGCCCCCTCGGCTGCCATGACCACCGGGCATCGGAACTCTCCGCGGCCGAACCGACAATCTACCCGCGAAGCGGTGTGCGGGTCAAGCCGGTGACCTACGGACGCGGGATAAAACTCACCGCCCGGCCTTCTTCAACTCCAGCACCCCGCTCTTGTACTCCCAGACCGGATCTTTCCGAATACCGAGCGGCGTCCGCAGCGGCAGATCGAATCCGTAAAGGCGACCCGCGACCGCATCCTCTCCGCGCGATGGCCCATCGGTTTCGAGCACCCAAACGCGATCCCCGGCCCGTTCGATCTGCACGCCCTGCCGGCGGCTCCCGACTTCGAGGGAACTCCGGACCTTGCCGTCCGACCGCCCGTAGCCGATCACCGAGCCGCGTTCGGGGAGGTGCACCGAGAGCGAATCGGCGCCCGCACTCCAAAACATAGCCTCGCCCGGACGGCGCTGCGCTTTGAGTGTCCACCCGCTCGTCTTCCGTTTGCGGTCGAGATCGAACAGCTCGACGCGGTCGGTCGGCGCGCCGTCCTCGGCGCGAATCGCCATCAGCGCGATCAGTTTCTTGCCGTCGGACGCGAATCGGAACTGCGGCGGTGTTCCATTGCCCGCATCCGGCGCGAATCCGCAGAGCGCGCCGAAGTCGTCGTCGCCGAGCGGATGCACTTCGATCTTCGAGCCGCTCCGGATCGCGAGCAGCGACTTCTCGGTGCAGATGTCGAATGCCGGCGCCGCGGACTTCTCCGGCACGACGACGGCGACGGCGCGGATGTACTCCCCGCCGGGTATGGCCCAGAGATCGAACGACCCGTCGCCGGAGACCGTGAGCAGGCGCTCGTCCGAGAGGAGGACGCACGCCGCGAGCGTCCGCGCGCCGCGCCCGTACGGGTTCCACCGGAGCGCCGCCGCACCCGACTCCGCGACCGAGTGCAATTCGACCGAGGAGTCGGCGACTTGCGTGGACCAGCGCCCGCTCGGGGAGACGGAGATGCCCGAATCGGCGACCCCATCGCGGTGTTCGGGCACCGTTCCGGCGAGACGCCCCGTGGCCCGATCGTGGATGCGGAAGCCGAACCCGCGTCGGCTCGACTCCCGGACGACGAACCAGTTCGCGGGGTGCATCGAGTTCGTCACGAGTGCCGATTCCGAGCCGAACTTCGGCACGATCACTTCGCGGTCCGGCAGGATCACCTCGCGGTCGGAGGGGGCCACCGGCTTGACATCGACCGGTTTCGCGTCGGGCTTCGTCGTCGGGATGGGTTGCGTCGCGTAGCTGTACGTGCCGGTGAAGGGAGCGGGCTTCGACGGTGTCGTCCCCTCGTGGGCGATCGCGTAGATGCCGAGGATGAGCACGCTCGCGGCGAGTGCGATCAGCAGCACTCCGACGATCGGCCCCGGCGAGTGGAACGGGATCGGCGTGTCCCAGTTCGGCGGCTTCTCGTCGAGAGTGCGGACCGATTCCGAAGGCCGGCGCGACTTCCGGGGAGGGAGCACTTCTTCCGGCGGCTCTTCGACGGAACTCTCCGGCACGATCAGCGCGGCATTGCAGCCCCGGCAGAGGGTGCGCTGGCCCGCCATCGACGACGGCACTCGGAAGGTATGTTCGCAATCCGGGCACTGGAGGTCGATGGGCATGCGGGCGCTCCTAGAGTTCCACATCCGGCAGCGCGCCGATCCCCGGCTTCGCCAGCATCTCGTTCACGACCCTTTGGGCCAGCGCCAAGTACGCCTTCGAGATCGGGTGATCCGGGAACTTCCGCACGATGGGTTCGCCGCCGTCGCCGCACGCGCTCACCTGCGCATCGATGGGGATTTCCCCGAGGAACGGCACGCCGATCTCGGCTGCGAGTTTTGTCCCGCCCCCCTGTCCGAGCGGGTGCATCCGCGTGCCGTCGGGCAGTGCGAGGTAGCTCATGTTCTCGATGATGCCGAGGATCGGCACTCGGACCTCCTCGAACATCTTGACTCCCTTGCGGGCGTCGATGAGCGAGACTTCCGCCGGCTGCGTGACGATGATCGCCCCCGTCAGCGGCGCCGATTGCGAGAGCGTGAGCTGGGCATCGCCCGTGCCCGGCGGCAGATCGACGATGAGGAAATCGAGTTCGCCCCACGGCGGTTGGAACAGCAGCGCACCGACGGCCTGCGCGACCTTCGGCCCGCGCCAGATCACGGCTTGATCGGCACTCACGACGAAGCCCATGCTCATGAGCTTGATGCCGAACTTCTCGACGGGGAACGGGGTCTTCGTCTGATCGATCATGCCGAGGCCGAACATCAGCGGCACGCTCGGCCCGTAGATGTCGGCGTCCATTAGGCCGACGCGCTGACCGTACATGTGCAGGGCGAGTGCGAGGTTCGCGGCGACCGTCGATTTGCCGACGCCCCCCTTCCCGCTGGCGATGGCGATGAGGTGCTTCACACCGGGGAGCGGAGTCTTCGGCGGCGCGGCCATAGGCGGGGGCATGAAAAATTCTCGGAGGCGAGCCGACCGTGTCAACGGTCGGGTGAGTTCAAGTGATCGGAACAGCAGTTCCCATGCGGCGCAGCGCATCGAGCGTGTAGATGCCGGTGCTGTGGCCGTCGTTCCATTCGATCTGGTAAGCATACGCGCCGACGGCCTTCATGCGAACGGGACTCGGCGGCCCCGCCGCGACTTCGCGGTCGCTGAGCACGCGGAACGGATTCGACGGCTTCTTGCGGTCGTCTTCGCAGGTGGCGCAGGGGCACACCCCGCGCAGCGTCCGCCAAGTGGTATGCGTGCGGACGCCGTCGGCCCATTCGATGAGGAGGCCATCCCCCTCACGCTTGAGGGAGAGGGGTACGGCAGGGGTCGGCGCGGGGTTCATGGGGGGAATTGTAGGTGTTCTTACGAAGGGCGGGTGGAGTCTTCGGAACCCGCCGCGGGAAGGATGTGTCGACCACCGGCGTAGGGCGGGTGGAGTCCTCGGAACCCGCCGTCTTGCAATGGTGGAGCGGCGGGTTCCGAAGACAC
>JAYVTJ010000288.1:0-2903 GCA_043774415.1 Fimbriiglobus sp.
CGCCGTACGGGCTGCGCGGGTAGAAGGGCGTGTCTTCGGTCTGCGGCACCGCTTGGACTTTGCCGAACATCTCGGACGACGACGCCTGATAGAAACGGATGCTGTCTTTGCCGAGGTGCCGGATCGCTTCGAGCATCCGCGTGACGCCCATCGCCGTGAACTCGCCCGTGAGCAGGGGCTGCTTCCAGCTCGTCGGCACGAAGCTCTGAGCCGCGAGGTTGTAGACTTCCGTCGGATTCGATTCTTTGATGACGTCGATGATCGAGAGCTGGTCGAGCAGGTCGGCCTGGTGCAGGTGGATGCGGTGGGCGATGTGGTTGATGCGCTCGAAGTTCTCGGTGCTCGCCCGGCGGACCATCCCGTGGACTTCGTAGCCTTTTTCGAGGAGAAGCTCGGCCAAGTAGCTGCCGTCCTGGCCTGTGATTCCCGTAATGAGCGCCCGTTTCATCCGACTATCCCTCGGTTGCTGAGTACCACTTCGCAACCGCGAGTTTACGGAAGCCGGGCGATTTCAGCCAGTCCAACGGGTGCCGCGGAGTTTCGATTCCGATTCCGACCGTAACAGACACCCTCCCCATCGGAATCAAACCCGAATGATCGGTACGAGCTAGCGCTGCAACGACTTGCGTCCGATTTCGCAATTCGACCATCCGATCCGGAGTCAGATGTCAGCCTCTCGGAGAACTCGCTCGGAAGCAACTCCGGTGAAATCGGCATTCGATCCGCGACCCACCTTCCAAAGGGTCGGGAGTCGATAGCTCCGCCCGACGCACACCAAACACGACCCGACAAGTTGGAAACTTGTCGCCACGGAGCTACTTCACCTGCGACAGCGCGGCATAGTACGCCAGCAATCCCCGATGAAGCGAGCCGTAAGCGGTTTCATCGCCGGTCGCGGCGCGGCCGAAATGCACGCGGAACTTCTGCATATGCTTCACGAGGTCGCTCACATTCACCCCGAGGCTCTGCCACTTCGCACCGAGCACGCCGACCGAATCGACATCCTTCAAATACTTCGCCGCCGATTCCAGTGACGAGTAGAACGCGACCAGCGCGGCCGCGTCTCGGATGGTCGCATTTTTCATCATCGGATCGGTGATCGGCTTCGCTTTTTCGATGACGGTCAGCAGTCGGTCGATGTCGGCTACGGGAACCTTCTTGCCCGTTTGCAGCGTCGCCAAGATCGGCGCGTACGCTTTGTCGAAAGCTTCCACGAGCATGTTGAAGTCGGGCAGTATCAGGATCGCGGGATAGTCGAGCTTCGCCGCATGCATGCGGTTGAGGGCGTCGGCGGGCGGACCACCGGTGAAGACGATCTTCTCGACGAGTTCCGGCGGGCAGAGTCCGGGGGCGGCTTTTTTCCCCTTGGTTTCGAGCGCGAGAATCCGTGCTGCCAACTCGTTGAGCGATAGCCCGGAGAGAAGTTGCTCGTCGTTCGGATTGATGAGCGCGATATCGAGGGCCACCGGCATCGCCGGGTTATTCGCTTCGCGACGGGAGGACTGCTCGGAGAGCCAAGAATCGAAATTGGAACGGGCTCCGGTGTCGGCCGGGGCGTTCCACTTGGCGTTGGCCTGGGCACTCCGCAAGGCGCTGCGCTGCCGGTCGAGCAGCGGATTCGGGCCGGTGTCGTAGACGGGGCCGTAGGAGCCGTAGCCGCCACCCATGGAAGTACTCGGCCCGGGCGAATAATAGCCGGGATCGTAGTAGCCGTTGTTGATCGGCACCGGGCTGTTCGTGTACGAGTACCGCGAGTACGTGGCGGTGGGCGTCGAAAGTGTCAGGTATTGATACTGGTAGAAATTGAAGGGCACCGGATAGGCACCGCGGTAGGTGAAGTTGCTCTGCAGGCCGTAGAACTGGGCTTGGGCCGGCGCCGGATCGGCGATGAACGCCATGCTACCCAGCAGTAGAGCAATGATCGAAAGGAGCGGTCGGCGTGTCATGGTGGGTCGCCTCGACGGTTCGGGAGTCGGGCACATCCGGTGTGCGGGGGTCACTAGCAGTACCGTGCGGTTCGCAAAAGCTGACGGATTATTGTCCGCACACTCATAAGAAACCAAGTAAATCGGAAACGCCGCTTCAACCCGGCGTCAGCACGATCTTGCCGGAAAGCGTCCCCGCCTTCCCTAAAGTGTTCTCTTCTTGCAACTTATGCGCCCACGCCGCTTGGGAAAACGGAAAGATCCGGCCGATCAGCGCTTTGAGCTTTCCGTCCGTCATCCAGCGGTTCATCGCTTCGGCGCAGACTCTCTGTTCGTCCGGGGTCATCGCGAACATCACGAATCCGAAGAGAGACAGCCCCTTCACGTAGAACGGCCCGTTCGGGAAGACCGGCTTCGCCTGCCGGCCCGCCATCACGACGATGCGGCCGCGCGGGGCCATAAGGTCGAAGGTGCGCTCGAAATCACTCGGCGGCAGTGGCTCGTACCAGACATCGACCCCCCGTCCCCCGGTTGCGCTCTTCACGGCGGCACTCACGTCTTCGGTCTTGTAGTTGACGACCGTATCGGCCCCGAACTCACGGGCCAAATCGGCTTTTTCCGCGGAGCCGACGGTCGCGATGACCTTCGCCCCGGCCGCTTTGGCCATCTGGATCACGGCCATGCCGACGCCGCCGGTGCCGCCGTTGACGAATACGGTTTCCCCGGCCCGGAGGTCGGCGCGGCCGAACAATCCCAGGTGGGCCGTGATGCCGACGAGCGCGAGTGCGGCCGCATTTTTGAACTGCACGGAATCGGGGAGCGGATAGAGCCAATCTTCCGAGGGGCAGCAGAACTCGGCGAAGGTCCCTTGGCGGCCGAGCAGCCCTTGATTGCTCCCCCAGACGCGGTCGCCGACTCGGAACCGCGTGACATTCGGCCCGATTGCGGCGACGGTGCCCGCGAGATCGCAGCCGGGGA
>JAYVTJ010000289.1:0-4103 GCA_043774415.1 Fimbriiglobus sp.
CGATCCCGGCCACGGTGTCGGGTCGGCTCTGGAAGAACGAAGAGGTGGACCGCTACAAGTTCACCGCCGCGAAGGCCGGGCCGATCACCTGCGACCTCATGGCCCGGCGGCTCGGGGCGAACTTCAACGCCGTCCTCGAAGTGACCGACGCCAAGGGCAAACTCGTCGCGGAGTCGGTCGATACCGAAGGGTTCGATCCGGCGCTGACATTCCTCGCCGTCGCGGGTGGGGAGTACACCGTCGCCATCCGCGACATCGATCATGCGGGCGACCGCTCGTTCGTCTATCGACTCGAAGTGCGACCCGGATCGCGAATCCAAGCAACGCTTCCGGCTGCGGGGCAGCGCGGCACCACCCGCGAAGTCGAGTTCCTCGGCATCGGTCTCGCCACCGGTGGGCCGGCTCTGGAATCGGTGAAGAAGCCGGTCGCATTCCCGGCCGGCGATGCCGTGAGCTTCATCTACAACCTCGAATCGGCATCGGGTTCGGTACCGCACACCTTCGCGCTGAGCGATCTATCCGAAGCAGTCGGCGCCGCGTCGCTGACCGTGCCCGGCGCGATCACGGGCGTGCTCGACAAGCCGAACGGCGAGGCCAAGTTCACTCTCACCGGCAAAAAGGGGGATCGCTGGTCGATTGCAGCGGACGCCCGGCGCTTCGGCTCACCGCTCGATCTGGCGCTGCGGTTGCTCGGCCCCGATGGCAAGCAAATCCTGGTGAACGACGACCTCCCCGGCACCACCGATGCGGGCCTCGATTTCACCGTCCCCGCCGATGGCGCCTACACCGTCGTCGTCAACGACACCGCCGGTTCCGCCGGTTCCAAGCTCGCCCTCTACCGCCTCTCGGTGAATCTGCCGAAGGATGGCTTCACCCTGCATGTCCCGGCGCAGAAGCTCTCGGCGCTCCTCGGGGCGAAGGTGCCGCTGGCGCTGAAGGCCACCCGCACCGGCAACTTCAAAGGGCCGATCACCGTCACCATTGCCGGGCTGCCCGCCGGCATCACCGCAGGGCCGGCGCCGCTCGTCATCCCCGCCGACAAGCTCGACCTCGCCGTGACGCTCGATGTTTCACCAACCGCCGCCGTCGAAGCGTCGCTCGTCACGATCACCGGCAGCGCCGATGTCGCCGGCAAGCCGACGGTGCGCACCGCGCTGGCGCCACTGTCCGCGACCGTCGGCAACCTCGCCGCGCGCTCCCCCGAGGAGACCGGGACGCTGCTCGTCGCGATCGCGATGAAGCCGCGCGTGAAGGGTGCGCCCGTGGATAAGGACACCGGCCGCAAGGTGCCGCGCGGTTCGACCCACCCGGCCGACATCACCCTCGAACGCCTCGAAGCCTACGCCGGGGAGATCGTGCTGCGGCAGTCGGCCCGGCAGTCGTACCAGGTGCAGGGGATCACCGGCCGCGATGTCGTCGTCCCGGCGGGGGCGGTCAAAGCAGCCTACCCCTGCTTCATGCCCGAGTGGCTGGAGACGAGCCGGACGAGCCGCATGGGGATCATGGCCGAGGTGAAGGTCGCGGATCCGAAGGGGACCGTGCGAACGCTGCTGGCACCGATCGACGGCTTCGTGACGATGACGATGGAGGGGGCGCTGCTGAAGTTCTCGCACACCGACGGAGAGATCGCGGCGAAGCCGGGCGAGCCGATCGTGGTGCACATCAAGCTGGCCCGCTCCGCCCGGCTGGTCGAGCCGGTGAAACTGGAGCTGGTTCCGGGTGAATTCGGCGACGCAGCAAAGGCCGAGCCGGTACTCGTGAAGCCGGGTCAGACCGAAGCCGAGTTCCGCATCGCGGTGATGCCGGGTAAGTTGGTGGGCGAGCAGACGTTCACGATCCGCGGTACGGCGGTGCAGCCGGGGAACTTGGCGGTGGTTTCGGAGACGCCGGTGCGGGTACTGTTCGGGGGGAAGTGAGACCGGGAATGATCGGAATTCACATCCCTTCGAACGCCAACCGCGGCGGCGGAAGCTCTCCACTCGCCTCCGGCTTCGGTTCCACTTCGGGCAGCGGGGCCTTCCGCAGCAGCTTCTCGAACGCTTCGCGGTCGAGTTCCTCGCTCGCCAGCAGCGCGTTCGCGATGCGGTCCAAGTCCTCGCGGTTGCGGCCGATCAGTTCCAGCGCCCGATCTTCCGCGTTGCGGAGGATGCGCTGCACCTCTTCGTCGATGATCCGGGCGGTGCCTTCGCTGAAGTCGCGCTGCTCGACGATCTCCTTGCCCAGGAAGACATGGTCCTCACCGGCGCGGTAGTGGACCGGCCCGAGCTTGTCGCTCATGCCGAACTGCGTGACCATCGCGCGGGCGATCCGGGTCGCCTGCTTCAGGTCGCCGATCTCGCCCGTCAGCGCTTCGCCGAAGATCAGCTTGTCCGCGGCGCGGCCGCCCATCGCCACCACGAGCCGGGCCATGAGTTCGCTGAACGACATATCGACGCGGTCTTCGTCCGGGGAGAACATCGTCACGCCGCCGGTGCGGCCGCGCGGAATGATGCTGACGCGGTCGAGCGGATCGGCCTTCGGCTCCAGCCAGGCGCAGAGGGCGTGCCCCGCCTCGTGGTAGGCGGTGCGGCGCTTCTCGTCGTCGCCGAATTTCTCTTCGCGCTTCGCCCCGAGCCGCACGCGGTCCGAGGCCGTGTCGAAGTCGATGTGCTCGATCTTGTTCTTCCCCTCGCGCGTCGCCACGAGCGCGGCCTCGTTGCAGAGGTTCCGCAGGTCGGCCCCGCTCATGCCGATCATGCTGCGCGCGATCCGTTCCAGATCGACCTTGTCGTCGAGCGGCTTGTTCCGCGTGTGGACTTTCAGAATCGCGAGCCGGCCCTGCCACGTCGGGCGGTCCACCGTGACGTGCCGGTCGAAGCGGCCCGGTCGCAGCAGCGCCGCATCGAGCACATCGGGCCGGTTCGTGGCCGCGAGCACGATCACCGTCTCGGTGGCTTGGAAGCCGTCCATCTCGGAAAGGATCTGGTTCAGCGTCTGCTCGCGCTCGTCCGATCCGCCGCCGACGCCCGCGCCGCGCATCCGGCCGACGGCGTCGATCTCGTCGATGAAGATCACGCACGGCGCGGTTTCCTTCGCGTTCTTGAACAGATCGCGCACGCGGCTCGCCCCGACGCCGACGAACATCTGGATGAACTCGCTGCCGTTGATGCTGAAGAAGGGCACATGGGCCTCTCCGGCCACGGCCTTCGCGAGCAGCGTCTTGCCGGTGCCGGGCGGGCCGACGAGCAGCACGCCCTTCGGCACCTGGGCGCCGAGGCGGGTGAATTTATCCGGGTTGCGGAGGAAGTCGACGATCTCCTGGAGTTCGCGCTTCGCGGGTTCCATCCCCGCGACGTCTTCGAACGTCGTCCGGCTGCGCGTCTTCTCGTACTTCTTCGCGGGGCTGCGGATGTAGTTGTTGAGGAAGCCGCCGCCGGACGATTCGCGCAGCCGGGGGAGCAGCACGAAGAAGATGATGGCCGCGACGATGACGAGCGGCAGCAGCGTCCAGATGAGCGGGCCGACGATCTGCGGGGCTTCGTCGTTCACGGCGATCTGGATTTCCGGCGTCGCATCGCCGGCGTTCGCTGCCTTCAGCTTATCGCGGTGGGCTTTGTCCTTCGCCTGCAAGCGCTCGATGAAGCCGTTCTGATCGTTCGATGCGGGGAGGTTGATCGAGAACTTGCCCGCGGGGATTTTGAGTTCCTTGACGATGTCCGCATTCGGGTCGCGCACTTCTCCTTCGGCGCGCTGCTTCCCCTGGATGGCGATGCGCTTGATCTGCCCCTCGGCGGCGAGGCGCTCGAACTCGGTGAAGCTGATCGACTTGCTCGAATCGCTGACGAGGAAGTACATGCAGCCGGCCACGAGGAGCCCGACGGCGAGCCACATCACCTGCGTGAGGCTCGCGGAGCGCTTCGGTCCCGGCGCGGCGGCGGGGGGAGTCGGTTTGCTCTCGGGCGGACCGTTCGGCGGAACCATGCAAAACCCTATCGGGAGCGGCGCCGCGCCGGGGATTCGGCGGACGGAGGCATTATAGGATAGGTGGCGGGGAAAGGGCGCCGCCGGATTCGGGGAGGTGGGAACCTCAGGATTTTGGCGGGATCCACCCGTAAGGCGTGGTC
>JAYVTJ010000290.1:0-4133 GCA_043774415.1 Fimbriiglobus sp.
AGCCACAACCAAGCGTACGAGCGCGTCCGCGGGATCATGGCTTCGGAGAAGCTCTTCGACATCGGCGAAGAGCCCCAGAAGGTGCGCGACAAGTACGGCAAGACGCAGTTCGGCGAACAGTGCCTCATCGCCCGCCGGCTCGTCGAAGCCGGGGTGCCGTTCGTCCGCGTGGCCCGCGCCTGGTGGGACAGCCACGGCCAGAACTTCGAAACGCACCAGGAGATGGTTCCCGAACTCGACCACGTGATGGCGACGCTGATCGACGACCTCGCCGAGCGCGGGCTGAGCGAAGACGTGATGATCGTGACGCTCGCCGAGTTCGGCCGGACTCCGGGGATCAACGCGAGCTTGGGGCGCGATCACTTCGCGAGCGCCTGGAGCATGACGATGACCGGCGCCAAGGCGAAGGGCGGAGCCGTCTGGGGCAAGAGCGACGACAAGGGCAACAAGATCATCAAGGACGAGGTGAACGCCGGCCAGCTCTTCGCGACGATCTACGAGTGTTTGGGGATCAAGCACGACAAGAGCTACTACTTGGGGGCCAGGCCGATCCCGCTGGTGGATCCGGGCTTCGCCCCCATCAAGGAGCTGGTGGGGTAGAATGGGGCAAACGCAGGAGGGTGAGCCGTGGATGACAAAGCCGAAGTCGAGCGGAACTTGCAAGCGTACGAACACGTGAAGCACGAACTCGATCGGACTTATCCGATGAAGGAGTTCGTTGCGATTGCCGGTGGATCTGTCGCGGCTCACTCCCAAAATTACGCGGATGTGTTCCACGAACTGAAAACGGCGGGTTGGGAAGCGCGCAACTGCGTTCTCGTGCGGATCGGGGATGAACCCGAAGATGGGGACATTCTCGGCTCGGCATTGGGTGATGAATCGTGAATCAAAGCAATCATTACATCGGCCGCACGCCGAGACCTTGGCCCGACGTTCCGTTTCGCAATAACGCGGGATTGATCCACCGCTTGAAATTGATTGCCGACACGGGTTGTCCGCAGGGTATCATCCTTGCTCCCGAATGGTTCGATAGTTTGGTGACATCCCGTTTCGCTTCGATCCGTACGAACTTCGGCGACATGGATGGCGGATTGCTTCAAGTTTTTGATCCGCAGAGTGGGTTCGTCGAACTGGTTCGAGGCTACTCGAGCGGGAAAGCGGCCCGATATGCCGCAGCAAGTCACATTGATTTCGCCGGCATCGTCGGTCTGCCGATCCTCCGCCTCGGCGAATACGGCGGCAACGCCTCCGAATTCTGGTTCCGTTACCCCAGCCCCTAACTCGGCCCCACCCCATGAAATCCCCGTCTCCCGATTCGCTCAAGCTCGTCAAGGAATTCGGCCGGCCGAGCATCCCCTTCGGGGTCGCGCGGGTGCCGGGCTCCGCCCGCGTCTTCTTCGGGTCCTCCGACTTCGCCGTTTCGGAAGCCGATGTCACCGCGGCCAAGTTCGAAGCCAAGGATCTCTACAAGCACGAGAGCTACGTCACCACCGTCGCACTCGCGGGGACGACCCTCGTGAGCGGCGGGTACGACGGCAAGCTGACGTGGTACGACACCGCGAAGAACGAGAAGCTCCGCACGACCGACGCCCACGCCAAGTGGATCCGCAAGGCGATCGCGTCGCCGGACGGCGCCGTCGTCGCCAGCGTCGCCGACGACATGGTCTGCAAGCTCTGGGACGCCAAGTCCGGCAAGATGATCCGCGAACTCAAGGGGCACGAGGAGAAGACGCCGACGCACTTCAATTCGATGCTCTACGCGGTCGCCTTCAGCGCCGACGGCAGGCTCCTCGCCACCGGCGACAAAGTCGGTCACGTCGTCGTCTGGGACACCGCCACCGGCAAGCCGCTCGGCACCCTCGAAGCCCCGACGATGTACACCTGGGACAAAGGCCAGCGGCTCCACAGCATCGGCGGCATCCGCTCGCTCGCCTTCAGACCGGACGGCAAGCAGATCGCCGTCGGGGGCATGGGGAAGGTCGGCAACATCGACCACCTCGAAGGCAAGGCCCGCATCGAAGTCTTCGACTGGAAGTCCCCGGCGAAGCCGCTCGTCGAACTCCAGAGCGACAAGTTCAGCGGCCTCGTCAACTGCCTCCGCTTCGCCCCGGACGGCGCCTGGCTCCTCGGCGCCGGCGGCGGGGCCGAGGGGTTCTTCCTGTTCGTGGATGTCGCCGCGAAGAAGCTGGTGAAGCAGGAGAAGGCCGCGATGCACCTCCACGACTTCACCATGAACGACAAAGCCGACACGCTCACCGTCGCGGGGCACAACAAGCTGGCGGTTTACTCGATGGGGTAATCGCTTCGCAGTCACCCGCGTTTCGGCGCACCGCGGGGTATACTACTCCTGTTCCTTCCGCAGGGGTTGTCCCGTGTCGCAATCGCTTTCGCGCGGCAAAGCCATCCTCCTCGGGTTCGCCGTCGTCGCGCTCGTCGCCTTCGCCGTCTACAGCCTCACCCGCGCCGCCGGCAAGCAGGGCCTCTTCGCCGAGACGGCCGAGGTGACGGTCGCCTTCCCCGAAGCGCACGATCTCGCCCCCGGGACGCCCGTCCGCATCCGCGGCGTCGATGCCGGGAAGATCGTCGCCATCGAGTACCCCGACCACGACGGCGAAGAGGCCGCGGTCGTCGTGCGGATGCAGATCGATGCCAAGTACTCCTCCCGCCTCTACGCCGATGCGTCGGCTCAAATCCATTCGACGGGGTTGCTCGGGGCGAAGGTCATTTCGATTCAGCCGGGCAATCCGAAGAGCGGGCCGCTCGCCGATGGCCGGCTCGCCGCGAAGGAGACGCCCGACATCGCCGTGGCCGCCGCGAAGATCGGCGACACCGCCGACGAGGCGAAGCTGCTGCTGAAGGAAGTCCGCACGGGCAAGGGCACACTCTCGAAGCTGATCCAGGACGACAGGCTCTACAACGAGATGACCGGCCTCGCCGGCGACTCGCGCAAGATGGTGAAGCGCGCCGACACCGCGGCGGGCAGCGTGGAAGACAAAGTCGCCGATGTGGACAAGTTCGTGAAGGACGGCCGGGCGACGCTGCAGAGCGTGAAGCAGGGGACCGACGCCGTCCAGAAGTTGCCGATCATCCGCGGCTACGTCACCGACTCGGCCGCGATCCTCGTGCGGCCCGATGCCCGCCGGGAACTCGTGACCTACAGCACGGCCGACCTCTTCGAAAGCGATACCGCCATCCTCACCGAAACCGGCCGCGGGCACCTGAACCAAGTGGCCGCGTGGGTGAAGGGTTTGCCGAACTCGAAATCCGATGTGGTCGTCGCGGCCCTGTGCGACCCGGCCAACGTCGGGCAGACGCCGTCATCCGCGGCGGAGCTGACGAAGAAGCAGAGCGAAGCGGCCGTCGAATATCTGAAGGGGCAGAAAGCCTTCCGCACCGGGCTGGTATCTTCGTCCCGCAAGGTCACGCCGCTGGGCCTCGGCCAAGGGCCGTCGCCGGTGATCGAGAAAACGCCGATGCCGCCGTCGTACTTGCAGGTGCTGGTGTTCACGCCGCAGTGAATTGCAGCGTAGCGGAAGTCGCCAGACTTCCGACGAGTGACTTCGAGCGACGAGCCTCGGAACTCTGGCGAGTTCCGCTACATTTGAACCCGATGCCCGATCCCTCTTCGACCGGTACTGCAACCCCCGCCTGCACGGCGCGGGAGGCGGCGCGCATCGCGGCGCTTTACCACCTCGGCCGCATCCAGTATCCGAAACTCAATTTCTCCGAAGCCGCCTATCGCTCGCATGTCGAGCGGGCCTTTCGCATCCACGCCGCGAAGAAGGAGGGCGCCCCCCTCGCCTGGGACGACTTCCTCGGGGGCCTCTACACCTTCGACTACTTCATCGCCTGCGGCTGCGCCGAAGGCTCCGATCCCGCGTGGGAGATCCTCTTCAACACGCGCACGGGCCGCAGCGATTGCCTGCTGCTCGATGCGCTGCGCGCCCGCGCCTGCCGGCTCTATCCGCGCGACGATGAGAAACAAGAAAGCGCGGTCGCGGAGTTCTGGAGCCACCTGATCGTGCCCGATGCCGAAGGGCGGACGCCGACGCTGCTGCGCTACGACGGCCAGCGGCCGCTGGCGCCGTGGCTGATCCGCGTCTTCCAAAACTGGCACCTCTCGAAGCTGCGCG
>JAYVTJ010000291.1:0-6048 GCA_043774415.1 Fimbriiglobus sp.
CGAGAAGCTCGCGCGGATGCACGAGGAACTCTCCCCCTACGGCATGCGCATTCTCGCGGTGCCGCCGCCTGCCGAGGATGCCGACCTCGTCAAGAAGCAACTCGCCGAGCGCGATGTCGAATTCACCGCGCTGGAGAAAGCGGCCGTCGTCCAGAAGGACGGGCAGTTCGCCGCGGAGAAGCCCGGCGGCGCGATCCTCTTCGACGCCGAGGGCAAGTGCCTCTTCCGCGGCAGCGCTTACGAAGTCCTGCCTCACATCCGCGCGGCGGTCGCGAAGAAGATCCTCGCCAAGGCGATGCCGGGCGAAGCGCCGAAGTCGCTGGCCGCTTTCGCCGACGCGTTTTCGCAGGGTTCGCTGTCGATGCCGGAGGCGATCCCGAAGATCGCGCCGTCCGTGTCCTCGTCCGATGCGGAAGTTGCAACGATCGCGAAAGCCATCGCCGCGGAGTTGCTGGCACCGGCGCTGGCGCTGCTCGCGGAAGCCCAGGCTCAGGCGAAGCCCGAACCGTTCGCGGCGTTTCAAACCGCGGAGAAAATCGCGCTCCGCTACAGGGGCACATCGGTCGCGGCGAAGGCGACCGCGCTGATGGACTCGCTGAAGCTGAACCCGACCGTGGCGCCGGAATTGAAAGCGCGGGTGCTGTTCGATCCGATTCGCAAGCTCGATGCGGCGCTGATGACCCAGCCGAACAGCTACAGCACGCTCGACGACAAATTCCAGAAGCCGAACGAGCAGGCGATCGCGCAATTGATCGCGCAGAACGTCCTGCTGAAGAAGAAGTATCCGATGGCGAAGGCGACCGCGGACGCGTCCAAGATCGTGGCGAAGTATTCGCTGACCGAATGAGCGTTGCCGTAGGGCGTGGTCGAATCCGCGAGACCCGCCGCAGTAATCTGCGGGCGCGGCCCTCGAAACTCGACCACAACCTACGGAAGAAACTGCTGCTCTGGGTGCAGCGGGTCTCGCGGACTCGACCGCGCCCTACGATGATCAATCCAGCAATTCCGGCAGCAGGTGGCCCATCTTGACCTTCTTCGTGTCGAGGTAAGCGCGGTTGTGCTCGCCCGGCACCATCGCGATCGGCACGCGCTCGACGATCTTCAGCCCGTAGCCGTCCAACCCGATGACCTTGCGCGGGTTGTTCGTCAGCAGGCGGATGTGCCGGACGCCGAGGTCGTGGAGGATCTGGGCGCCGATGCCGAAGTGGCGCAGGTCGGGCGCGAAGCCGAGCCGCTGGTTCGCTTCGACGGTGTCCAGCCCCTCCTCCTGCTGCAACTTGTACGCCTTCAGCTTGTTCAGCAGTCCGATGCCCCGCCCTTCTTGGCGCATATAGACGATGACCCCCCGCCCCGCCGCGGCGACCTGCTTCATCGCGTAGGCGAGCTGCGGGCCGCAATCGCACTTCTGGCTGTGCAGCGCATCGCCCGTCAGGCATTCGCTGTGCATCCGCACGAGGATCGGCTCCTCCCGGCAGGCCACGGTGCCCGCCTCGTTCGGGATGCCGACACCGCCGAGGGTGAGCGCCAGGTGCGGCTCCCGATCGACGATCGACGTGTACGCGATCAGATCGAACTCGCCGAACTCCGTCGGCAGCTTGAGGGCGATCTCGCGCTGCACGAGCTTCTCGGAGCGGCGGCGGTATTCGATGAGGTCGGCGATGGAACAGAGCTTCAGCCCGTGCTTCGCGCAGTAGATCCGCAGGTCGGGCAGTCGGGCCATCGTGCCGTCTTCGTTGAGGATCTCGCAGATCACTCCGACTTCGCGCAGGCCCGCGAGCCGGCAGAGATCGACGCTCCCCTCGGTGTGACCCGCGCGGACGAGGACCCCGCCGGGGCGGGCGATCAGCCCGTCGACGTGGCCCTTGTCCTTCACGAGTTGATCGGCCCCGGCCGCGGGGTCGGCGCAGATCTGAATCGTGCGGGCGCGGTCGAACGCGGAGATGCCGGTCGTGATGCCGTACCGCGCGTCGAAGTTGTGCGTGAAGGGCGTCGCGGAGGGGTCGAGGTTGACGCCGGGCAGCAGTTCCAAGCCGAGCCGGCGGGCGTGGGCGGGCGCGAAGGCGACGCAGAGCCGGCCGCAGGCTTCGCGGACCATGAAGTTGACCGCTTCCGGGGTGACGGACTCGGCCGCCATCACGAGGTCGCCCTCGTTCTCGCGGTGCTCGTCGTCGACCATCACGACCATGCGGCCGGCCCGCAGTTCGGCGAGCGCATCGTCGATGGTGCAGAAGGGGGTTTGCGGGTCGGCCATAGATCGCTCGGATGAAAAAAGCCTCGGGAAGCCCCCGAGGCATTGTAGACCGAACCCGCGCCGCAGAGCTCACCCGCCGCCGCCCGGTCCGCCGGGTGGGCCGCCCGGACCGAGCGCCGCGCGGATCACTTTGAGGTTGGATTCGATGCGGGTGACCTTCCACGCCGGCATTCGCTGCTTGAGGTCTTCGGGGAACGCATTCGACTTTTCGCCTTTCAGCCCGAGTTCGCGGGCGCGGTCGAGTTCGCCGAGCAGTTCCGGATCGTCGAGCGTGAGGATGAGCCGGCCCAGCGCGGCCGAACCTTTGGCATCCGCCTTCGGCACCTTCAGTTCGATCGGCACGGAGACTTCGACGCGGTCGTCGAAGAACCGCATCAGGTTGTTCTTGTCGGTCGATCCGCTCAGAGTCTTTCCGGAAGGGATAAGCGTGTCGAATCCGGTGTTGTTCCAGCAGGCCAGGAAGTCTTCGCGGCTCGCATCAGGGACCATCTTCCCATCGGCCAGCGGGGTCTGGACGAAGAAGTCGCCGCGGATCCCCTTCGCATAGGCGGGGCTGGTCGGCCAGAAGAGGCCGAGGGGGCCCGTGAGCGCCATGCGGTCGACGGCGCCGAACACGATCCGATCCCCGACCGGTTTCGCGAACTTGCGCGATGCGAAGACGTCGTGGGCGACGGGCTGCGCGAGGATGCCATCGGGGACGAACACCGGGAAGCCATCCTGATTGGTCTTCGCCGCGGCGGAGGACAAGAACTGCTCGGCCGTGATCCGGGCGGTGCCGTCGAGCCACTCCACGAGCCAGCCGTACTGCGTCCGCTGCGTGTCGGATGCGATTTGCACGTAGTTGTCGAAGGCGCCGATCTGCCATTCGCGCTTGCCCTTGGTGAGCAGGGCCACCATGGGGATCACGAGCGGGAATTCGCCCTCCGGCGTCTTGAGCGTGGCCGCCACCGTGCATTCGATTTTCTCGGGCATGACCTGCCAGGTCATCAGCGTCCCCGGCACGATCTCGGCGCGATCCCGGTTCCGCTGGAGAATCATCAGCAGCTTGTTCTGCCGGAATGTCACCATCTCCTGCGCGAAGCGGTTCTGCATCTCCGTCGTGTTGCTGGCGCTGAAGGCGACCCGCTGACTCGGCGGGAGCGTCTGGTAGAACGCCTCCCCGAGCGCCGGATCGTTCGGCGTGACCAGGTCGGCTTTCTTGCAGTTTTCGGCCCAGGTGGCGAGCTGCTTCTTCGTCTCGTAGTTGACGGTGTATTCGGTCGCGTTCACGTAGGTGAAGTAGCCCAGCCCGCCGACGACGGAAATCCACCAGCCGCGCGTGGACCATTCAAGGCCGGTGCGAGTGCCTTCGGAATTGCGGATGTGCCGGCGGGCGGCGAAGGCGGCGACGATGCCGAGGACCGGGGGGATGTAGAGCCACGTCTCGATGAGCGGCTTGTTGTTCCGGTAGGCGAAGTACGCCAGCGAGATCAGAATCATCGCGAACAGAGCCGCGATGGCGAACGCGAGCACGGCGATCCAGGAGAGCGGCGCGTAGTTCAACTGCGGATCGGCGGGGGCGGTGTTCAAGCGGGGCGTCGTATCGGCCATGAGCCACCGGGTTGCAGGGCGGAAAATCCGGACGGGAATCGCGCTACTTCCGATACGCCCGCAGCGCCGCGCCGGTTCGACCGGCGCGGGACCCCGGCCTCAGACGCCCGTGAGCCCCGACGTGTAATCGCTGCTGATGGTGTGCATGTTGCCCGACGTATCGAGGTAGATCTTGTCCTGCAGGATCTCCTCGAGCACCACGGCCATGCGGTCGGTCGTGCGCAGATCGACGAGCGGGTGCGCCCCGTTGTTGAGCTGCACCATCCGCTTTTGAATCAGGGTCGAGAGCTTGAAGCGCCCGCCGACCTTGTTGACGATCTCTTCTTCTTTCAGTTGCTCGAGCACGATGCACTCCCGGTTTGAGAAAATTCGGCCGCGATGATCCGTTCCAGTTCCCGCGCGGCCACTCCGACATCCGCATTCACCAGCCCGTGCTGGAACTCGGCGGCTCTAGCAGTTTCGGCGACGGCGGTCTCGAGCCGCCGGCGGATCGACTCCTCGGAATCGCCGCGCTTCCGCAACCGCTCGGCCAAATCGTCGAACTGCGGCGGCGCGAGGAACACCGTCACCAGCCCCTCGGGGTAGACCTTCCGCACCTGCTCCGCCCCCTGCACGTCGATCACGAGGATCACGGCCATCCCCGCGGCGCGGGCCGCCGTCACTTCCGACCGCGGCGTCCCGTAATGATGCACGCCATGAACGTGGGCATGTTCGAGCATCTCCCCGGCCGCGATCTTCCGCTCGAACTCGTCCGGCGTCCAAAAATGGTAGTGGACACCATCGACTTCCCCGACTCGCGGCGGCCGGGACGTCGCGGTGATCGCCCGGCGGATCGGCAGGGCCGTCGTGGCGAGCAGCCGATCCACAATCGTGGTCTTGCCGGCGCCGCTCGGGCCGGCGAGCACGATGAGCGGAGCCGGACGCTCACTCGACATTTTGAATCAGCTCCCGCACCTTTTCGAGCGACGCTTTCATCTCGACGACCAAGCGCGAGATCCCGACATCGCCGGCCTTCGATCCGAGCGTGTTGATCTCGCGCCCCATCTCCTGCACGACGAATTCGAGCCGGCGCCCGGCTCCGTCGGCCGCGCCGCCCTTCACGAGTTCGGCGAACTGCTCGGAGTGCGCCGCGAGCCGCATCACTTCTTCGGACACATCCGTGCGGTCGGCGAAGATGGCCACCTCGCGGATCAGATGCTCCGGCTCCACCGCGACGCCCGCTTCCGAAACCGCTTGGCGGATGCGTTCGACGATCCGCTTGCGGTAGTTCGCCGCGACACCGGGGATCAGCTCCTTCACCCCGGCCAAGTCGCTCAGCATCGCGCTCTGCACCGCGGTCAGTTCGTCGGCCATCGCCCGGCCTTCCTGACGTCGAGATGCTTGGAGCTTCCCGAGTGCCGCCGACAGCACCCGTTCGACCAAAATCCAATCCTCATCGGTCAGCGAAGTTTCGCCGCCGCGGTCGGCGGTGATCCCCGGCAAAGCCAGCAGCCCGGTCGCCAAATGCGGGAGCAGTTCGCGCCGTGCGGCGCTCCGGCACGCGTCTTCGAGCTGATCCAGATACGCTTCGATGGTCGCGGTGTTCAGCCGGATCTCGGCCGCTGGGATCGTGCGTGTCGCCCGGACGTGGACGAGCACGCTGCCGCGCTTCACCGTCTTGCGGATGAGCTTCTCGAACTCGGCTTCGTGCTGCGAGTAGGGCTCACTGCCGCGCACGACGACTTTGAGGTGCCGGTTGTTGACCGAGCGGACCTCGATGCGCAGGGTGAGGTCGGGGGTCGATTCCTGCGCTTCCCCGTAGCCGGTCATACTCAGCAGCACGGTGCAGGTACTCGGGGCGTCAGTCGGGGATCGGGGCGCTCTCGCTCTGCTTCGCGTCCGGCTCGGCATTCGCCGCGATGCTACTCCCCTGCATCGTCTTGACGTTGATCATGATGACCAGCACCCAGACGGCCGCGAGGTAGAGCGTGATCTTCGTGAAGGTGTCGCCGGCCTTGCTGCCGAAAGGGCTGGAGCCGCCGGCGCCGCCGAACGCCCCGGCCAAGCCGCCGCCCTTCCCCTTTTGGATCAGGATGAGCAGCCACATGACGAAGCTGCTGAACAGCAGAATCCCGTTGAGTGTGTAGTCGTACCAGGCGATGGCGAAGAGCGGCACTGCGGAACCTCCGGCACCCGTGCGGGCGATGTCAAGCTGGTATGGTATGGAA
>JAYVTJ010000292.1:0-12526 GCA_043774415.1 Fimbriiglobus sp.
GGCCCGCCCTCGAGGACGGGCCGAAAGCGGATAAGCCCCGTGAACGGGGCTGGGCATTCGAATCGCGATTTCTTTCAGCCCCGTTCACGGGGCTTCACCTGTGCCGACCCGCCCTTGAGGGCGGGTCGGCTGGCATCCGGGTTGCGCAAGTCTACTCCCCGAGCCACCAGCGGCGACGCATCTTCGCCCCGTAGCTCAGCCCGAACTTCTTCATCGCGATGCCGGTCACATGCGCCGCCACCTCGTTCGGATCGTCGCCGATGTAGAGCTTCTCGAAGTCGATGGGATCGATGGTCTTCTCGGCCACGAACTTCCGCATCTGTTCGATCCCCGGCCCCCAGTATTCGCGGCCCACGAGCGCCACCGGGAAGTCGGCGAGTTTGCCGGTCTGGATGAGCGTGAGCACTTCGAAGAGTTCGTCGAGGGTGCCGAAGCCGCCGGGGCACACCACGAACGCGTAGCTGTACTTCACGAGCATCAGCTTCCGCACGAAGAAGTTCTCGAAATCGACGAACTTGTCGAGGTACGGGTTCGGTTTCTGCTCCGACGGCAGCTTGATGTTGCACCCCACCGAGCGGGCGCCGGGGACATCTTTCGCCCCGCGGTTGGCCGCCTCCATGATGCCGGGACCGCCGCCGGTCATGATCGTGAAGCCGTTCTGCGCGAGCTTGCGGCCGATGAGCCGGGCCTGCTTGTAGAAGACGTGATTCTCGTCGAAGCGGGCCGAGCCGAAGACGGTGACGCACGGGCCGACGAAGCTCAGCTTGCGGAAGCCGTGGATCATTTCGCGGACGACTTGGAGCGTGTGCCAGAGTTCCAGCCCGCGCGGCAGCGGCCCCTGGAGGAACTTCGTCTCGGGGACGATGTCGGTCTCCGATTCCGGCGCGGGGATTTTGCCCCAGTGCAGGATCTGCGAATCGGTGACCGGGCGGATCGGTGCGTTCAGCGTGGGTTCGGGCATTTTGGGTTCATCGGGCTCGGGGAGAGTCTTCACTATTATTCGCAATGCGGGCGTCCGGCTTGCGGCACTTTCCGTTCGGATTGGTCAACGCCGTGGCGGAGCCTAGTGTAGCCGGATTGCCGTTTGATCTTCGAGGGCGACCCCGATGGCCTTCCGCATCCAGTGCCTCGGTTGCTACGAGAAGATCATCGCCCAGGAGGCCGACCGGGGCGGGTCGATCCCCTGCGAGATCTGCGGGACGACCGTGGCGGTGCCCGCGGAAATGCGGGCCGACCCGCGGCGGCGGGTGCGGCTGAGCGAGCGCTCCGCCCACCCGCCGGCGCCGGCGCGGAGAATGAGCCGGCGAGTGAAGTGGCTGCTCCTCATTGCGGGATTGACGTTGCCGGGCCTCATCGTCTCGTGCGCCGGTCTCGGCTACGTCTTCCGGCAGCGGATCGCCGACACGGTCTCGGGTCGCGGCGGTCCCTCCGACGATCCGGAGATTCCGACGGATTGGCGCCGCGTGAAAGGGGACGGCTTCACGATGTACGCCCCCGAGGCGGAGCGCAAACCCCACGACCACCCGATGTGGGGGGAGGGAATCCGCTCCTGCCGCGAGTATCGGCACGTCGACATGGCGAGGTCCGGCATCACCACGATGACCGTCGTCCACGCCACACTCGGCGACAGTTTACTGAAGCGTTCGAGCCATGCGGACCTGCTCGAACAAATGTTCGTGTTCACCCGGGACGCCCGGGAACTCGGAGACCGGTCCATCGGCGGACGCGATGGAAAAGAATACTTGAGGGTCACGCATGGTGGGCAGGAGTACTTCTGGGTCGGCAAAGTCGGCGACCGCGTATACGGTCTCCACTTCGAGTCATTCGGGGGCTATCTGGACCCCGCCGTGAACCGGCGATTCTGCGATGCTTGGCTGCGGAGCGTCGCCATCACCTATCCGTCCGACGCTTCGTCCGAGCCCGACGCTTGGGAATCGGACCCCTGGGACAAGATGCGAACGAGGGATACTCGGTCGCGGCCGTGACGCGAGGGAGAGTCCGAGCTTCACGGCGCGTTACCCTGGTGGACCGCCCGGATGTCAGGCAGTCGTCGATGGACTTCTACTTCACCCGACCCTTGACAGGGTCGGCTCGCGCCGGCATTTGCTGATGTCAGTCTCATTAAGCATCCCCAATCCGCCGCAACATCAACCCCCGCTTGACGTACCGGGATGATTCCAGAATTCTGAAATGGTTCCACGCGGGGGTGGGGTGGTTTCGGCTGGAATCATTTTCCGCCGGTCTCCCGGCTACCGCACCCCTCGGGAACTCGTACTGTAGAAATTGGCGTCCCTTTCCCCGGTGCGAGGCAGGAAGTTGGAAGGCGCAGCCCTCTGGAAGTACGCGAGCATCCTCGGATCGCTGCTGATCGCGGGGTTCGGCGCGCCCATCCCCGAAGAGATCCCCATCGTCACGGCCGGGGCGCTCGTCGGCCACGATTCCACGGAAGAACACGAACCGGAACTGCTCGGCGCCATCGCCGGCGCCCCGGCGTCGTACCTCACGCCGACCCCGCCGGGGCTGACGAAGTGGTACATCATGCTCCCCGTCTGCATCTTCGGGGTCGTCCTCGGCGACTGCATCATCTTCTTCGCCGGGCGCTGGTTCGGACCGTGGATCCTCAGCCGGCCGTGGATCCAGAAGCGTTTGCTCACCCCCGAGAAGCGCGCGAAGATCGAAGCCAACTTCGAGAAGCGCGGCGTCATGATCCTCCTCGGCGCCCGCTTGACGCCCGGCATCCGCACGCCCGTCTTCCTCATGGCCGGCGTCCTGCGCATGCCGATCTCGCGGTTCCTCCTCGCCGATGCGCTATACGCCATCCCCGGCGTCAATCTGCTTTTCTGGCTCGCCTACTGGTTCACCGATCAGTTCGTCGAGACGATCAAAGCCGTGGACAAGCACCGCCCGCTGGCGATCATGCTGGCGCTCACCGTGATCTGCACGGTCGTGCTCTACAAGGTGCTCGCGAACCGCAAGGTTTCTACGGGCAACGTGGACGAGATCCCGAGCTACATCAAGCCGGTCGGCGCGGTGGTGAACACCATCGAGCACGCCGTGGAAAAGACGGTCGGCAAGACCGTCGGCGGGGCGGCGTACGTGTACGAGAAAGTGAAGCATCCCCTCGGCGGCACGCACGCGGCGATCGAGAAGCTACCGCCGACACCGGCCGCAGACGCTGGCGCAGACAAACCCAGCGTCCCGGGGTAGCATCGGAGGGATTCCGAAGGGCCACCGAATGCGAGTCGCATCATTCATCCTCCTGCTCACCTGTTCATCCGCAATCGCCATCGAGCCGGATCTCCCGCCGCGCGAAGAGAAACCCGTCCGCGTTCCCACAGTGCCGCTCACACCCGCTGAAGAATCGGCGCGCGATGCGCTCGTGCGCTTCGGCGTCGGCTTCTTGCGCAGCAGGGACGACCGCCTCGTCGAAGCGTCGAAGCAATATCGGGCCGCGGCGGAGCGCGATCCGAACGCGGTGGCGCCGCTGCGGGAACTGGTCAAGGTGTACGCGGAACTCGGCCGCGATTCCGCCGCCATCCGCACGGCCCGCGAAGTGCTCGTCCGCGATCCCGACGACGGCGATACGGCCCAGCGCCTGGGACGACTTCTCGTCGAGGGGAAGAAGTTTGCCGAGGCGAGCAAGGCGTTCGCACAGGCCGCCAAAAGCCCGCTCGGGAAGGATGACCTCGGTGCCCGCATCGTACTGCTGCGCGAGTGGGCGAACGCCGCCGAGAAGGGCGGGGAGTCCGCGGCGCAGGAGAAGGCCGCGCGAGAATTGCTGGCGCTGCTCGCGGCGAACAAATCGGCGCTCATCAAGAACGGATCGTTCACCCCCGAAGAATTCGAACGGGCCCGCGCCCGTTCTTTCGAGGCACTCGGGACTGCGCTCGCGGGGCTGATGAAGTTCGATTCCTCGACGGCCGCATTCGAGACCGCTCGCGATCTCTATGCCGATCCGAAAGGGGCGAACGACTGCTCCGGCGTCGCCCGGCTGCACTGGAACTTGTCGAACAGCTTGACCCGCGCGGGGGAACCCGAGAAAGCGCTGAAGCAGCTCGAACTCTACCTCGAACAGCTCCCGACCGGGTTCGCCCCCTACGAGCGCTGGGTCGAGCTGATGACGGCCGCGAAGCGCACCCCCGAACTCCACGGCACGCTCTTCTGGATGGGCCGACTCAACCCGACCAACCCGGCTCCGATGTGGCTCGCCGCCGCGGCGAAACTCCAGACCGATCTCCGCGCCGGCGATACCGCGTTCCGCGACCTGCTGAAGTCGGCCGACAAACCGGAGTACTTCCGCGTGCTGGTGAAGGCCTACGCGGCCGCCGGATTGGCGAAGGAGTTTCTCGACCTCGCGGATAATCAGTTCACCGCATCGCGGCCCAAAGATTACTTCGTCGAACGCAAAGACGGCGAGAAAAAGCCGGCGGATGCGCCGCCTCCGAAGGCGGCCGACATCCAGCGGGCACGCTTCTTCAACGAGGAGACCAAGCTGAGCCGGGGCTTCTCCGAAGCGCTCGTGAGGCAGTTGGAAATCCGAGCGAAGGGCGGTCCGCCGCTGAATCCGGATACGCTCGAACTCGTGCAGGTTCTCGCATCCCGCGACGGCTTGCTGCCGGAGTTCACCGCCGCCCTGCAGCAGGCCACGGCCCAGCGCGGCGCCGGATTTCAAGTCTCCTGGCTGCTCATCAAGTGCCTCCATTCCCAGCGGCGCTGGGAGGAGCTCGCGCGGACGGCCGACCGACTCAAAGAACTCGACGGCAATCGGATCAGCCTCAACATCGCGGCCCAAGTCGCCGTGGCCTACGCCGAACTCGGGCAGGAAGCCAAAGCGATGGCGACCATCGAGTCGATCAACGGGCGGATCTTCGTCCGCACCGAGAAAGCCCGGATTTACAACATCCTCGGCAAACACCGCGAGGCGCTGAAAGAACTCGAAGAAATCCTGAAACTCGACAGGCCGAAGGGCGGCGACCTGCGGATGGTGCTCGTCCCGCTCATCGGCACGCTGCACCACTTGAAGGAAGACATCCGCGCCGAGGCGCTGATGCGCGAAATGCTCGACGACGACCCGGACGACGTGCTGATCCTCAACAACACCGGCTACCACTTGGCCGATCAGGGGCGCAAGCTCGACGAGGCCGAGGGAATGATCCGCCGGGCGATGGAACTCGACCGCGATGCGAAGATCAAAGTCGGCGACCCGGACGCTGACAGCGGCAACTACCTCGACAGTTTGGGCTGGGTGCTGTTCAAGAAGGGCAAGTTCGTCGCGGCGCAGAAGGCACTGGAGGAGGCCACGAAGTTCGCCGAGGTCTCCGAGAACGGCGTCGTCTGGGATCACCTCGGCGATGTCTACTTCCGCACGGATCAGCTCAAGAAGGCCGCGGTCGCCTACGAAAAGGCGGGCAAGCTCTTCGCGAACTCGCACGAGGGTCGCCAGCAGGGTCGGCTCGACGAAGTGAAGCGCAAGCTGAAGCTGGTGAACTGATCGACGGGCCTACTTCTTCGATGGCCGCGGGTTGAGCTGCGGCTCCGCGAAGAATTCCGAGAGGCTCAGTGTGAAGCCCGGCAGCACCTTGCCGCCGTCCAACGTGTCCGATTCCCGGAGCGTCTTGCAGCGTGCGGCACTCGAGTAAACCGCCACGGTGCGATCCTCCGGTTCGATCTCCCAAACCAGCTTCGCACCGCCGCGGAAGTACTCCTTGCGCTTGCGATCCATCTCTTTGCGGGTGTTGCTCTCCGAGAGGATTTCGATGCACAAGTCGGGGGTGAAGTCGGAGATGGGCGCCAGGTGAGAGTCATCTTCGGGGAGACTGGCCCACGCCGTGAAGCTCACGTCGGGCAGGCGATTTTGCCCGTCGATGATGCGGTGGATGGCATCCGGAGATCCGACGATCCCCAGATTTTGCTTTCGCACGTAAATCACGAGATTGGCGATCAAGGTCGCCGCCATGAATGCTTCGCGAGAGCCCATCGCCTTCTCCACGAGGGTGCCGTCGATGAGCTCCACGAGGCGGCCGCCCGATTGGCACATGCGGAGTTGATCGGCTTCGGTGGCGGTTCCGGGAAGCGGCTTCAGCAGGATGCGGGAGAGGGGAATATCGCCGAGATCACGCACGAGTTCGGCGACGGTGTCGTAGTTCGCGGTCGGAGGTGCGATCGCAGTTGCGGTGGCCATGATCTCTCTCCCGATTTTCGCTCGCCGCCATTCTACCGGATGCTCACACCAAGCTCAGTTTCCGACCCGTCTGCCAGCTCTTCTCGCTCGGCTTCTCGCGCACCACGCGGTTGTAGAGCGTATCGCGCTCGATCGGCTCCCGACCCGCCTCCGATATCAACCGCCGCAGTTCGGCGACCGTCAATTCCTGCGGCGAGGTCGAACCGGCTTCGTGGTAGATCTTCTCGTGGACAACCGTGCCGTCGATGTCGTCGGCGCCGAAGCTCAGCGCCACTTGGGCCGTCTTCATGCCGAGCATCACCCAGTAGGCCTTGATGTGGACGAAGTTGTCGAGCAGCAGCCGGGCGATGGCCATGACCTTCAGATCCATCAGGCCAGACGGCTTCGGGATGTGCGCGAGGCGGGTGTTGTCCGGGTGGAACGCGAGCGGGATAAAGGTCTGGAAGCCGCCGGTTTCGTCCTGGAGATCGCGGAGTTTCATCAGGTGGTCGATGCGGTGCTCGGGCTTCTCGATGGAGCCGTAAAGCATGGTGGCGTTGGAGCGGATGCCGAGCTTGTGGGCCGCGCGGTGGATCTTGATCCACTCGGACGCATCGGCCTTGTGCTCGCACAGGACCGAGCGCACTCCGGGATCGAAAATCTCCGCACCGCCGCCGGGGAGGCTGCCGAGCCCGGCGTCCTTCATTTCGAGCATGAGGTCTTCGACGGGCCGCTTTGTGAGCCGCTGGAACCAGTCCCATTCCACGGCCGTCCAGGCTTTCAGGTGCAGTTTCGGGCAAGCTCCGTGGATGATCCGGACGATATTCAGGTACCATTCGTACGGCATCAGGTGGTGCAGCCCGCCGACGATGTGGAGTTCCGTCGCGCCGCGGGCCGTGGCCTGCTGAGCGCGTTCGACGATCTGCTCGTCGGACATGACGTAGCCCTTGGGCGACTTCAAATCGGCGCGGTAGGCGCAGAACTGGCAGCGGTAGACGCAGACATTCGTCGGGTTGAGGTGCGTGTTGACGTTGTAGTAGGCGATGTTCCCGTTCTTCCGCTCGCGGACGAGGTTGGCCCATTCGCCGAGTTGGAAGAGGTCGGCCTCCCGTTCGAGGGTGAGGCCATCGTCGGCGGTGAGACGCACGCCGGCATCGATCTTTTCGCGGATGGCGTTCAACGTGGTCATGGCGGCCTCGGCACTGCGGTGGGGTCGTTGTACTTTTCGGGCTTCGCCCTGTCCCGTCAACCGCAGCGGGGCGAGACGTGATAACGGGAACGAGATCGGCCTGCGAAAACTCGATTGGTGAACAAGCGAACAATCGCTATACTGCACTCCGATCCCGCCCTCCGAATCCGTGGTGCCGAGTCATGCCGATTCCCGATGGCATCAAAGCCTATACGGTCACCCAGGTGACGAGCGCCGTGAAGGGGCGGATCGAAGAGCACTTCGCCGAATTCTGGGTCGCCGGCGAGATCAGCGGCTTCAAGAAGCATCCGCCGACGGGGCACCTGTACTTCACGCTGAAGGACGCGGGGGCCGTGCTGCCGTGCCAGTTCCGCAGCGGATTCAACCTGCGGATGAAGTTCGAGCCGCGCGACGGAATGGAAGTGCTCTGCCGGGGCGGGCTGACGGTCTACGCCCCGCAGGGGAAGTACCAGCTCGAAGTGCAGGAGTGCGAACCGAAGGGGATCGGCGCGGCCGAACTCGCCCTCCAGCAGCTCAAAGAAATGCTCCGTAGGAAAGGCTACTTCGATCCGAAGCGGCGGCGACCGGTGCCGGCGTTCCCGCGCTACGTGGCGCTCGTCACGAGTTCGTCCGGAGCCGCCGTGCGCGACATGCTCGAACTGCTCGTCCAGCGCTGGCCCTCGGCCGGGGTCGTCGTGCGATCTTGCCGGGTCCAAGGACCGCTGGCCGCGGGGGAAATCACCGAGAGCTTGCGGATGCTCTGTAGGCTGTCGCGCGCGAAGCACGTCCCTCTCTGCGCGATCGTCCTCGGTCGCGGCGGCGGGGCGGCCGCCGACCTTTCCGCGTTCAACGAAGAATGCGTCGCCGATGCGATCTACGAATCGTCGGTGCCCGTGATCTCCGCCGTCGGCCACGAGACCGACCTGACCCTCGCCGACTTGGTCGCCGACATCCGGGCCGAAACGCCCTCCGCCGCGATCGCCCTGCTGACCCCGCACCGCGATGACGTGATGGCGGGCCTGCGCGACACCGAAGCCCGACTCACGGACGCCGTGACCGTGCGCGTTTCGCAGAGCCGGCAGCACGTGAATCAGCTCGCGGATCGCCCCGGTCTGCGCCGGCCGATGGATCGGGTCGTCCAGGCCGCAGCGAAACTCGACGAGCGCGCCGCCCGGATGAACCGCGCGGCCCAGGTGCTTTTAGCGCGCGGCCAAGAGAAGCTCGGCGCCTCGACACAGCAGCTCGAAGCCCTCAGTCCGCTCAACGTCCTCACCCGCGGCTACAGCCTCACGCGCCGCGGCGACGGTGCACTCCTCCGCTCCGCAGCCGATGTGATCCCCGGCGAAATCATCCGGACGCGCTTGGCCGAGGGAGAGGTCCTCAGCCGCGTGATCGGTTCCGAAACAACCCCTCCGGAAGCACCTTGATGGCCGATGCCGCCGCACCCCCGATCCGCTTCGAGCAGGCCCTCGCCGAACTCGACCGGACTCTGCGCGAACTCGAAGACGGCACGACGACGCTCGAAGAGGCGCTCGCGCGCTACGAGCGCGGCGTCGAACTCGTGCGCCAGTGCTACACGCAACTGCGCGATGCCGAGCAGCGCATCCGCGAATTGGCCGGTCTCACCGACGATGGCAAGCCGATCCTGCGGACGTTCGAACACACCGCGACGGCCGACAAGGAGAAGCCGAAGGCGAGTCGGCGGAATGGACCGCCTCCGAGCGACGGCGCTTACTGAGCAAAGCCTCCAAATGCGGATCGCACGCCAACTTCCCCTTGATTGCTTTGCATCACAAAGTATACTCTCCCTCGCGGTCTCCCGGCAGCGCCTCCGTATGATGGTCGCATCGCGATTTGCGGTCCGAGGCGAGTGCGGGGCGTGCCGGTGTCCGTCGAAATCTGGGAATATCTGAAGCCGCGGCAGGCTCTCTTCGATGAGGCTCTGCGTCGGACGCTGACCACCCTCACGGCGGGGTCGCCGCCGGCGCTCGTCGAGGCGATGACCTACTGCCTGCTCGCCCCCGGCAAGCGGCTACGGCCCATGCTCGTGATGCTGGCATGCGAAGCCACGGGCGGCACGATGCAGCAGGCTCTGCCCTCCGCGTGCGCGCTGGAGATGATCCACACGTACTCGCTCATCCACGACGATCTGCCGGCGATGGACGACGACGATCTGCGCCGCGGTCTGCCCACGTGCCATGTGAAGTTCGGCGAAGCCCTCGGGATTCTGACTGGCGACGCCCTGCTGACGCTGGCCTTCGAGACCGTGGCGCGGGGTTACCCGGCGAAAACGGCCGCGGTCAGCATCGTGGAGTTGGCGAACGGCGCCGGGACACACGGGATGGTCGGCGGCCAAGTGCTCGACCTCGCGGCGGAGGGGCGGATCGCTTCCGGTAATCAGTATGAGTCTGGTGCCGTGGACCCGACGGTCGGCGATTTGGAAGCGATCCACCGCCGCAAGACGGGGGCGCTCTTCCGGAGTTCGCTCCGGCTCGGGCTGATGGCGGCGCAGGGCGAACGCGATGGCGGCATCGACTTCGACGGCATCATGGTGCTCGATATCTACGCCAACGCCTTCGGCCTGCTCTTCCAGATCACGGACGACCTGCTCGACGTGGGGAGTTCGGCGGAGCAGACCGGCAAGCGTACGGGCAAGGATGCGGCCCGCGGCAAGCTGACCTACCCCGTTTTGCTGGGAATGGATGCGAGCCGGAAGCGTGCGACGGAACTCGCGGAGAAGGCCGAGTGGGCCGCGAACACCTTCGGAGCGAAGGGGAAACCGCTAGCCGACTTGGCGCGGTATGCGGTGACGCGGGATAGATGAACTGTAGGTCACGCTCCGCGTGACACCGGAAGGAATTGATCATCAGGCGTTTGAAAGGTGGCGTCACGCGGAGCGTGACCTACGGGATCGATGATTTGCGGTCACGCCCCGCGTGACGTCCTCAAAACCGTCACGCAGAGCGTGACCTACGGTTGGGTCTCCGCTATGCCAGAACTCTTGTCCAAAATCCAATCGCCGCTCGACCTGCACAAGCTCACCGAGGACCAACTCGGGAAGCTCACGCAGGAGATCCGCGACGAACTCGTGCAGGTGATGACGGCCCGGCCGGCGCACTTCGCGAGCAACCTCGGCGTCGTCGAACTCTGCCTCGCGCTGCACCTCACCTACGACTTCCGCCGCGATCGGCTCATCTGGGACACCGGCCACCAGATCTACCCGCACAAGCTCATCACGGGGCGCTACGACCGCTTCCGCAGCATCCGCACGAAGGGGGGCCTCATGGGCTTCCCCAATCCCGCGGAGTCGCCGTACGACCTCTTCGTGACGGGTCATGCCGGGGCGAGCGTCTCGACGATCTCGGGCCTCAAAGCGGGCGATGACCTCCTCGGTGAAACCGACCGCCACGCGGTCGCCGTCATCGGTGACGGTGCCCTTCCTTCTGGCATCGTCTTCGAAGCGTTCAACAACATCCACGGGATGAATCAAAACTGCCTCGTGGTGCTCAACGATAACAAGATGGGCATCTGTCCGCGCACCGGCGGACTCGCCAAGCGCCTCGACAGCTATCGCCTCAGCGGTCTGTATCAGGGCGGCAAGCGGACGCTCAACGACCTGCTCAAGGCGATCCCGCTCATCGGCGAACCGGCCCGCGCCTCCCTCGAAGGGATGCGCGATGCGATGAAGATGTACTTCAAAGAAGGCATGCTCTTCGAGGAGTTCGGCTTCCGCTACTTCGGCCCCGTCGACGGCCACGACCTCAAGGGTCTGCGCAAGATTCTGAAGGAGTTGAAGGGGCAGAAAGGCCCGCTGCTGCTGCACATCTTCACGAACAAAGGGCACGGCGTATCGCAGGCGGCCGAAGACCCGGTGACGTATCACAGCCCCGGCATCTTCGAGTGCGTCGGCGAGAACAACGAGAACATCAGCCTCAAAAAGGGCGGGGCGAAAGCGTATACCGACGCGATGTCCGGGGCGATCTACAACTCGCTGAAGGCGGACCCGAAGAGCTGCGTCATCACGGCCGCGATGTGCCAGGGGAACAAGCTCGAAAAGGTCCGCAGCGACTTCCCGAAGCAGTTCTTCGACACGGGCATCTGCGAGTCGCACGCCGTCGCCTTCGCCGCGGGCATGGCCAAGGCCGGGGCCAAGCCCATCGTCGATATCTACAGCACTTTCCTCCAGCGCAGCTTCGATCAGATCTTCCAAGAAGTCTGCTTGCAGAATCTGCCGGTCGTCTTCTGCGTGGACCGCGCCGGCATCGTCGGCCCCGACGGTCCCACGCATCACGGTTGCTTCGACATCCCGTACCTGCGGCTCTTCCCGAACATGACGTGCCTCGCCCCGGCCGACGAAGCTGATATCGAGCCGATGCTGCAATGGGCTCAGAAGCAGCCCGGCCCCGTGTCCATTCGGTATCCGCGTGCGAACCTCGAAACGATCCCGCGCAGTAAGCCGCACCAGCCCATCGAAATGGGCAAGGCCGAGGTGCTCTGCGAAGGGAAGGACGGCACCTTCTTGGCCTTCGGCACGACCGCGACGTCGTGCCTTACGGCCGCGAAGAACCTTCGTGAAGACGGCATCAGCATGGGCGTCATCAGCGCGAGGTTCGTCAAGCCGCTCGACCGCGCGACCATCTTGAAGGCCGTCGAGAACCTGCCGCTCGTGGTGACAGTGGAGGAAGGGACGCTTGAAGGGGGCTTCGGCTCGGCCGTGCTCGACCTCGCCAACGCCGCCGGATTGGACACGCGGAATGTGTTGCGTCGGGGCTACCCGGACAAGTTCATCGAGCATGGCGACCGCAACGAATTGCTTGCGGATCTCGGCTTGGACGCCGCAGGCTTGGCCGAGTGCGTGAAGAAGTTCCGCGGCGAAACTGTCGACGAACTCACCCCCGCCGGGGTGCTCTAAGGTGCTTCACCGGATTCGACTGCGCGGAGCATGGCGCATCGAACGCGCGGAGGATGGTTCGGCGGTGTTCGAGCGCAGCTTCGGCTCGCCGAGGACGCTGGATGCCGGGGAGACGGTGTGGCTGGTGTGCGATTTGGTGCCGGGGAATGGCGTGGCACTTGTGAACGGGCAGAAGATCGGGGATGCGACTGGGGGGTGTGCATTCGAGGGAGAAGCGACAGCGGTGATGCTGGCAAGGAACAACGTACGGTTCGAATTGATGGAT
>JAYVTJ010000293.1:0-7574 GCA_043774415.1 Fimbriiglobus sp.
AAAATCGGGGCGTGATTCCGATCGGGGGTGGTGCAGCGGCGTCGAAATCATTCTCAGTGGGGATCGCTCGCCCGTGCCAGAATCCGTTGGCGCACCCCCCAACCGGTTCGCATTGACGCCATCCCTTTGCTCGGGCTATATCTCGCGGGCGCTGGCAGGCACGCCAGCTTTTCCCCGGCGGATCGAGTATGCCTCGCCGACAGGCCCTTTTCCTCTCCGACATCCGCGTGAGCTACGGCGGGACGGTCGCGCTCGACGGCGTGACTCTGGAAGTGCGCTGCGGCGAAATCGTCGGCCTCCTCGGGCCGAACGGCTCCGGGAAGAGTACGACCCTCGCGGTCGCGGCCGGGATCATCGATCCGCTCAGCGGAACGGTCTCGGCGGGCGGGAAACTGCGATCCGCCAGCCCGAGCGCCTACGCGAAGAAGATCGGCCTCGTGCCGCAGGAACCGGCCCTCTACGACGAACTCTCGACGGAAGCGAACCTCGCCTTCTTCGGCCGGCTGTACGGCCTCAAAGGCTACGAACTCAACTGCCGCGTCGCGGCGGCGCTCGACCGCGTGCGGATGACGGACCGGGCCTTGCACCGCGTCGGCACCCTCTCCGGCGGCATGAAGCAGCGCGTGAATCTCGCCTGCGCCCTGATCCACGACCCGCCGCTGCTGCTGCTCGATGAACCGACCGCGTCACTCGATGTGAAATCGCGTGATGCCCTCTTCGCCGACCTCCACCGGCTCCGCGAAGCGGGTCACGCCGTACTGCTGACGACGCATCACCTCGACGAAGCCGAACACGGCTGCGACCGCATCGCGGTACTCGAAAAGGGGCGCATCGTCGCGCAGGGGAAGCCGGCCGATCTGATCCGCCATGCCCCGACCGACCGGGCCATCCTCTACGGCCAACTCCGAGAGAACGTGGCCCACTTCTTCATCAAGGGATTGCGGAAGCGGCTCGAAGCGGGGGTCGAACTCGAAATCGTCGGCCGGCGCTTGCGGCTCTCGGGCGAAAGTCAGGACCAGCTCGGCCGGGCGTTGGCGCTCGTGCTCAGCGACGGCATCCGACTCGAAACATTCCACACGCCGCCCGGCCGGCTCGATACTCTCCTTCGACCGACGGTTGTGCCCATTGCCCAGGGGGAACCGTGCGACGCCAGTTGACCCTCATCCTCGCGCTCGCGGGCAAAGACTGGCGGCTGTTCCTCGCGGACAAGCGCGCCGCGCTCCTCTGCTTCGCCGTGCCGATCATCCTCGCTTCGACCTTCGGGCTGATCTTCGACAAACCGAAGAGCCGGAGCGTCAAGCTGCCGCTGCTCGTGGTGATCGAAGACGACGGCCCCTTCACGCGGAGCACAGCGGCGGAGTTCGCCGCCAGTGAACGCGTCGATGCGGAGATCGTGAGTCGAGACGAAGCGGAGAAGAGGTTGGCCGAACGGCAACCCGGCATCGCGGTGGTCTTCGCGAAGGGCTTCGAAGCGCTCGCCGAGTGGAAACCGGGACGGAGCGAAGCGCGGTCGACAGTGCTCGTACTTCACGATCCGCTCTGCGGCAGCGAATCGCAGTGGGCCGAGGGGATCGTCTCCGAAGTGGTCATGCGGAAGCTGGCCCGAGAGAAGCTGACGCCCCTCGTCGGCGAGCAGAGCACGGCTCTGCCGTTCGCCATTCAAACGGTCGAAGTCACCGAATCGCGGGCCGGCTTCAACTCCTACTCGCACAGCTTCAGCGGCATGACGCTTCAATACCTGCTCTTCTGGGGCATGGAGAGTGGGCTGCTCCTGCTCCGCGACCGCCAGCGCAGCGTCTGGCTCCGGCTGCGAGCCGCGCCGGTTCCCTTCTGGTGCGTGCTGTTCGCGAAGGCGCTTTCAACGGCGAGTATCGCCTTCCTGCAAGTGCTGGCGACCTTCGCCTTCGGCTACCTCGTCTTCGGCGTCACCATCGGCGGCTCGTGGCTCGGTTTCCTACTGCTCGCCCTCGGCGTCAGTGCCCTCGCCGCCGCGACCGGTTTGCTCGTCGCCGCCGTCGGCGGGACCGAAGCGCGCGCCCGGAGCATCTGCATCCTCGGCATCCTCGGCGTGTCGATGCTCGGTGGCCTCTGGCTGCCGTCGTTCGTGCTGCCGGGCTGGGCCCGCGACCTCGCACTGGCACTGCCGACGACGTGGGCCATGCGCGGCTTCGACAGCGTCACCTGGCAGGGTCGCGGCTTCCTCGACTCGCTGCTGAGCGCTTCGGTCGTCGCCGCGTTCTCCGCCCTCTTCCTCGGCATCGCCGTGGCCCGTCTGTCCGCATCCGAGGCGCGCCGCCGGCGCGGAACCGCATGAGCCGCACTCCGATGATTCTCCTCGCGGCCTTGGTATTCGCCCCGCTCGCACCCGCTCAGAAAGCGGACGTGCCGAAGCCGGTGGAATTGAGCTTCGAGGATCAGTTCGAGCAGAAGCGCAACCTCTCCGACCTGCGTGGCAAAGTCGTGATCGTCGTCTACGGGGATCGCAGCGGGATCGAATCGAGCCGGGAACTCGGCGAGAAGCTGCACGTTCTCTTTCACCCGACGGCGAAGGGTCTGACGCCCGAGAAGGCCAAGCTTGCACCTGTTGCCGCGCTGGCGGGAGTCGTGGAGGGGAAAGCCTCGCCCGATGTGGTGATCGTGCCGGTGGCCTGTGCCGGTGCCGTGCCGGGTCCGATCAAAGCACTCATCCGCCGCGGGTTGAAGAAGGACGCCGCCGAGACGCCCGTCTGGATCGACTTCGGCACGGTGATGGCCGAGAAGTTCACGCTCAAAGAAGGCCAGCCCAACGTCGCGGTGTTCGACGCCGGCGGCATTTTGCGGATGAAGTTGAATGGCACGCCCGACAAAGCGAGCTACGAGAAGCTGCTCCAGACGACTCAGAACCTCCGCGCGGAAGCGGCGGGTCTCCGGTGACGAACTCGGCCCCGGCGAGTGCCGGGACCGACTCGCACTTCGTCATCGGTAATCGTTAGCCGACGAACACGCCGAGTGGAAGTTGGTTGCTCGTGAGGTTCATCGATTGCAGACCGGTCTGCGTGAGCCGGAAGACTTGACCCGATTGACCGCCACCCGACCCGATCAGCACTTCGCCGCGGCCGTTGCCGTCGAAGTCGCCGCCGGCCAGTCGCACGCTTTGCTGCACGGTCGAATCGCCCACGAAGAAGTCGTTGTTGGGGTGAGTCGCCGCCGCCGCTCCACCTTGTTGGACCACGGCTTGCCCGTTCAGGACACGGATGCGGTTGCCGCCGCCGATCACGACATCCCCGAATCCATCGCCGTCGATATCCGAAACCGCGACGTTGATCCCGGAGTTGGCGAAGCCGGGTTCGAAGGCGAAGAAGTCGCCGGTGAGGCGCTGGATCACCCCTTGACCGAGCAGGCGACCGTCGAAAATGGCCGTGTGCGATCCGCCGCCCAGCCCGGCCGTGATGACGAGATCGGCGTACCCGTCGCCGTTGATGTCGCCGGTCGCGGCGCGGGAGCCGCCGAGGAAGCCGCCGGGCGTCTCGATGCCGAAGAAGCTGGCCATGAGTCGGTTCGGATCGCCGCCGGAGAAGATGCGGACGTGTGTGCCGCCGCCGACGTCCGGGGTGATGATCACATCGGCGCGACCGTCGTGATCGATGTCTCCGGCCGCGACGAAGATACCCCCGATGAAACCGGAATCGAAGGCGAAGAAGGACTGGATCAATTGACCCGTCGCCCCGTCGAAGATCTTGACGTGCGGTCCGCCGCCGGCCCCGGCCGCGACGATGATGTCTTGGACGCCGTCGCCGTTGACATCTCCCGAGGCGACTCGGACCGATCCGGCGTATCCGGCGAAGGCCGTCACGGGGGCGCCGACCGGAGTCATCCCGCCCGCAGTCGCCTTGTAAAGTTGGAACGTGCCGTTGCCGCTCGACACCACTGCGGGATCTTGCGTCGCGCTGAAGTTGTTGGCGATGATCGGGGACGTGGGGATCGGTGGCGAAGTCGTGCCGCCGCCGGTCGGCGCCGGGGGAGCCGCCCCGGTCGGAGCCTGAAAGCCCGTGACGGCCCAGCCGATATCGCTGAGGACGGCGTAGTCGAGTTCCGAGAAGGTGACCCGCGTACCGGCGCTGACGACCGGCTGCATGGACACCGTTTGACCGTACGCGGTCAGCCCCTGTTGCCAGTGTTCCTGATCGGCGTTCGAGTGCAGGTGGGCGTACTGACCGCCGTTCACGGCCGTAGCGTTGGGGCCGAAGAAGATGTCTCCCGAAACGTACTGGAAGTACTGCTGGGCAGTGCCGAAGCCGAGGACGTGGCCCAACTCATGGGTCGCGACGGTGTACAGGTCGATCTGATTCGCGGCAGGGGCATTCGTCGTGAAGTTCCAGTTCTGGTTCGGGTCGAACGTCAGCGATCCGCCCCAAGGGCCGAAGCCGGCGCCGCGCGAGCTGAGACTGTTGAGCCACCCTTGCGACCCGGAGGCGCTGTACCCCCCGAAGCCGCCGAGTCCGGCTTCTCCGCCGCCGAGACCGGCTTCGGCTCCGACGTAAACGACGATGGCCCCGGTCGCGACGCTGCGGTTCGAGATCGTGATATCGGAGTTGTGGTTAAACGGATCGGCGGGATTGAACGTCGTGAGTGTCCAGGTGTCGCCGACGCCGGCGTTCGGCGTGATGGCGGTGAGTGTCGTGCCGATGCGGGCAGCCAAGTTGTCGGCCGCCGACTGGAGAATGCTGCGGCGATTCGGATCGCTGAAGAAGCCGCTCGTGTCGTAGGTGTAATCGAGTTGAATCGTGAGCGAAGGGTTCTCGCGGGCTTCCAGCCGGTCGAGATGGAGGGCCGTGCGGCGGTACGGAGCGACCGCGACCTTGGACGCGAGCCAGCGGGTGAGCATCATGGGGCACATCTCGAGTATGGGGAACCGGGTGCGGACATACGCGGAAAGGCCGGGGCACTGGGGCCGCGGCGGCGGTGCACCGGTCGAGACGGGCGACGACGGCGTGATTGGGGGACGCCGCGGTGCGGGTGCAATGAGTACCTAGGATGAGATTGCCGGATGTGCCAAATATCGAAGCCGGATAATGTGGGTCGCGCATACCGGTGTTAACGGCGGCGCAAAGGCCGCGAATCGCGGCGCGCGGCGGACGAGAAAATGCAGTTGCCGCGCGAATGTCAGACGGAACTTTTCGAAGCGAATCTTTCGGAACGCGGAACTCCGCAGTTGCGTTCCGAAGTCCGGTTCCCGACAATCACAATTCTCTCCCCATTCGCAATTCGTCATCCGCTCCGGGAGTTCTCGAGATGCTGCTCCGATGGTTCCACCTGGCACCGGCTCTGGTGCTCGCAACGCTGGCGACGGGAGTCGCCTTCGCCGACAACGCTCCGAAGCCCGAAGCGCCGCGGATCGACGCATCCAAACCGGCCACCGCACCCGGTGTCGACAACGACCTGAAAATTCTCGCCGAGGTCAAAAGCAAAGCGGAGATTCAGAAGAACCTCCAGCATCTCTGCGATGTGATCGGCCCGCGCATCACCGGTTCGGCCAACTTGGAGAAAGCGAACAAGTGGGCCGAAGCGAAGATGAAGGAGTACGGGCTGACGAACGTGAAGCTCGAACCGTGGGAGATCCCCGTCGCTTGGGAGCGCGGGACCATGAGCTTCAAGATGATCGAACCGAACGTCGGCAAGCCGCTCACCGCGGCGTCGATGGCGTGGACGCCCGGCACCAAGGGCAAGGTGACCGGCGAAGTCGTCTACCTCGATGCGAAGACGAAGGACGACTTGGCCAAGTACAAGGGGAAACTCAAGAACGCGATCGTCCTGCGGAACGCGCCCGCCGACGTGAAGCCGATCAGCGACATGACCTACCTTCCGCCACCTGTGCCTCCGATACCGAAGATCGACCCGAAGAAGGACGAACCGAAGAAGGACGAGCCGAAAAAAGAGGAGCCCGTCAAGCAACCGGAGGTGCTTCCGCAGCCCGGTCCGCGGCCGACCTTCGCCGAGATGCGCGCCTACCGCGCTGCCCTCGGCGAGTTCCTCAAGGCCGAGGGGGCGGCGGCGATCCTCGTCGATTCGGCGAAGCCGCACGGGCTGCTCGTGATGACCGGCTCGTGGCCCGAAGGGGATCGCGGCACCGCCACCGACCCGATGCCGACGCTCTTCGTGGCCCACGAGCACTACGCGATGCTCCACCGCCTCGCGACCTCGAAGGACGGCCCGAAACCGCAGGTCGAACTCGAGATCACGAACAAGTTCACGCCCGGCCCGATCACGGTCTACAACACCGTCGGCGAAATCACCGGCAGCGAGAAGCCCGACGAGTTCGTCGTCATCGGCGCCCACCTCGACTCGTGGGATCTCGGCACCGGCGCCACCGACAACGGCACCGGGAGCTGCACGGTCCTCGAGATCGCCCGCACGCTCGGCTCGCTCGCCAAAGCCGGCATCCGGCCGAAGCGGACGATCCGCTTCGTGCTCTTCACGGGCGAGGAGCAGGGGCTGTTCGGCTCGAAGCAGTACGTGAAGCGACACAAAGACGAGATGGCGAAGACGTCGATGGCGCTCGTGCACGACACCGGGACCGGCAAGGTGCAAGGCTTCGGCCTCCAGGGCCGCGACGCGGTGAAGGCGATCCTCGATCCCGAACTCGAATCGCTGAAGGCGGTCGAAGGGTGGAAGGGCCTCAGCCTCCGCGGCATGGGCGGCACCGACCACCTCTCCTTCGAGAAGGAGGGCGTCCCCGGCTTCGCGTGCGATCAGGACATCGACGAGTACCGCCTGACGCACCACACGCAGACCGACACCTTCGACCACGTGAAGATTCCGAACCTGATCCAAGGAGCGCAGGTGATGGCGATCGCGGCGTTCCGCGTGGCGAACCTGCCGGACCTGCTGCCGCGCGACAAGAAGAAGGAAGAACCGAAGAAGTGACTTGGCCACGAGACGAATGTCGAGCGCGGGCTGGGAGTGGTGTCACAAGAAACGATCCTCGTTCGGTACACGATGTGGAACTGACACAGCGATTGACGACTCTATTCTCCGGACTTCGCACCGGACTGGTGCGGAGTCGCGGGGAGATTCGTGAATACGACGCAATCAATGCGAATGAATTCAGTGTGTTCAAGTACATCGCACCCGACGAAAACTGCCTCTCGGAAATCATCGCCGACTTGCTCGACCCGAATGGCGCTCACGGCCAGGGGGATGCATTCCTGCGACTCTTACTTAACACTCTCGATATCCCTATTCCTTTTCATTGTGCCGATGCCCGCATCGACTGCGAGGAACCGACGAGCTACCTCGTCAATCACCGCCGACGGATCGACGTCCTCATCGACTTCGGAGCGTGCGGCATCGGCATCGAGAACAAGCCTTGGGCGGGGGAACAGACCGATCAAATCGCCGATTACTTCAGACAATTGGACAAGCGCTACGGAGCGAATTTCGTGTTGGTCTACTTGAGCGGGAACGGTGAACTCCCGGAGAGTGTGTCGAAAAAAGAACTGTCGCGGCGCGAAAGCCAGAACCAATTCCGATTGATGACATACGAGTCGGACTTGCTCGCGTGGCTCGATGGATGCATCGGCGTTTGCCGCGCCGGC
>JAYVTJ010000294.1:0-5508 GCA_043774415.1 Fimbriiglobus sp.
TGCTCTTCGGCCGGCTTGAGGACGATTTCCTGCACGCTGTAGCCCTGGAGCAGGGCGTGCAGAAACGTGTTGCGGATCAGACCATCCCAGCCGTGCTGACAGCTCCGGATGGTGTAATCGCAGAACTCCGCCGCCTTCTTCGCGTGCGGATTCCCCTTCGCCCAGCCCGGCGGCTTCACCGACACGTCGAGGCACGCGATGGCCGCGACCTTGCTCTTGATCGCAGCCTTCACCGTCGGTTCCGTGCGGAAGAACTGGAGGTAGGCCGCCGCGATCTCGGACGTCTCCCGCCCGAAGTTGTCGAGGTCGCCCGCGATCTTGTACGGCGGGTTGCCGGGGTCGCTCCGCACGGTGTTTTGGAAGGGCGACGCGGCTTGCTGGCTGATCGTCGTGAAGGGCTTCGTGAGGTTCGATTGGAACGAAGAGGCCGTGGCCGCAGGCCCGAGGAGAAAATCGAGAATGGAGAATCCGGCCATGCGTCACTCCACTGTCAGCGGATGTTTGCGCGGGTTGCCCATTCCGACTTCGCGCTCGGGGCCGCAGGCGTCGAAGAGCGGCCACGCCTTGCGGTCGAGGCTTTTGTAAGCCGCACCCTGCGGTCGCATCTTCCGCACGCGGGCGCAGAAGAGCGAGACCGCATCGCAGGTGCCGATGACCCGGTCGCTGGCGTAGCAGTCCGCAATGGCCAGTTCCAGCACGCCGATGTTGTCCGGGGTGATCTCTTCGGCGTCGGCGCCGCCCCACCAAAAGAAGTCGCTGCACATGGCGAAGAATCGGGCCGTGCCCTTCTCGATCTGCCACAGCAGTTCGCCTTTGTCAGCGCGGTCGTCGCCGTCGAATGCCGACAGAACACGGAGGACGAACGCCGGATCGGAGGGTGGATTATCCATGTCACCACTTCACGTTGAGCCGCGGCCGGAGCGCCGGGAGTGTCGTCGGGGCCTTCGCACCACCGTAAGGGCGGATGTTGCCCGAGCGGTAGGTGGAAACCCACCTCGACAGATAGCGCAGAGCGTCGCAGTGGTGATCCCCCACCTTCAGCGGCTCGTCCTTCAGCCGGTCGGGGTTCTTCAGATCCCACACATACGAAACGAGTTCTTCGCTGAGTCGCGTCGGCTTGCCCGCGTCCATGAGCTTTTGATCCGCGACGTGAGCCAAGCAGTTCGCCCCGAGGAAGATCCGCGGCCGACCGTCCCCCTGGATGTCGAATCGGCCTTGGACTTCTTCGATCCCTTCGTCCCGTCGCTGCTTGTCCGCCATCGTCGCGTTGATCCTGAGCCCTGCGTAGGCGTCCCACGTCGCGGCGTTCTCCGGGTCGTGGTCGCACACCACGGCGGCGGGCGCCGGTTCGCCCCGCCGCTCGCAGTCGGCCTTGACCATCTTCGCTAGCGTCTCGACGCGAGTCTCGGTGAGGTAGTATTCGCGGTAGAGGTAGAGCCTGCCGTCGCCGTCGATCGCCCACATGCCGAGCACGAGGGGGTTCGAGAATCCGAAGTCGAGACACCAGATTCGCTCCCACCCCGACGGCGGTTCCCACCCGTCCGGTAGGTCGTGGATCGACGGGGAGTAGCCGTCGTAGACCAGGCCTTCGGCGGCGGCCCACTCGCCGAGGAGGAACCGCTTCTTGCGGGCGCCCGTCATCGTCCGGAGCCGCGTCAGATATCGCAGCCCCGCCTCAGTCCACTCTTGGCGATCGACATCCCAATATCGGGGGTTGTCCTTGTGGGTCGTGCTGATGAGCTTCAGTTTGCCGGCTTGGGCCCGGCGGTAGATCCAGTGCGTCGGCGTCGTCGGGTTCACGTCGCCGAACAGCAGGTCGTAGGGACCGGCCCCGGCGCGGAGGCGACCGCCGAGCGTTTCCCACTCCGCCAGCGACAGCTCGTTCGCTTCTGGGACGTAAATCAGGTCGAATTCGGTCGAGAGGAGCTTGTCGGGCCGGTCGATGCCCCCCGTGACGAGCTGCGTGGTGTTCGGGAATCGGTAGTTCTGCCGGTTCCCGCGGTTGATGGGATTCCCGATGATCGGGTGCCCGTCGCCGAGGATGTCCCGCTCCCACGTCACGAGGGCCGATTCGGTGAGCGACGCGCGGGTCTTCCGCAGGATCAGGAGGCGGGCGCCGGGGTAGGTTTGGCCGAAGTGCAGAAGGTGCAGGAGATTGGCGACGGTCTTCCCGGTTCCCCCGGGACCGGCGAGGACGTATTCCCCGCTGCGCCGCCACTGGAACGCTTCGGCGTTGCCGCCGCGGAGACGGAATTCTTTCGGGGATGCCATGCCCGGATCATGGCAACGGAAGTTGCCCGAGCGTTAGTCTCGGCCCCCCAAGTATTTGACGACCTTCGGTAGCCCGACCTTCGGAAACCCGGCCGCGTGAGCCGCCGCGAACCGCTCCGCGTCCTCGACGGAGGGATGGGTATTGATGAGGTATTTTGGACCGGCGCACTGCCGCCAAACCGGCCACCACCACCGCCACGCTTGCACTTCGAAACCGGCGTGGGTGTCGGTCGCGATGCGGTAATAGGTCTGCATCAATCACCCCTGAAGTGGCCGAAGGGTCGTCCCGCACTCCCGGCAGTCAAACCACCGGCCTTCCGCGATGGACAATTCCACGGTCGATTTCTGAATCTTCACGCTCCGGCCGCACCCCGGACAAATCATCGTTTCGGTGCCGCGCATCGCCTTCCGCCAGGCGTCCGGGGCGACCTTGCGAGCTTTCTTCCCCTTCGCAGTCTTCTGCACGTCGACATCCTCCCTCACGCTCGGGCAACATCGAATCGTACCTTGTGTCTCGTTCGACAACGACCCCGGATGGTCAAATCGCTTTCGCTGTGCGAGCCTGCGGGCAACAGCGATTCACGGGTGCGGCCCCGTGAGCTGAAAGAGCAAGCCGGGTGGGGGGAGTAAACCCGGGAAGGCCCGCGGGAGATACCGGGACGATCCCCACCGAATCTGCGATGGACGGCCTAACCCCACCGTCGTTCCGTGGCCTCAGAACCACCTTCGCAGCGACCGCCTTTGGACAAGGTCGAAAATCAGTTTCCAAAGTCGGGGGGTTATTCTGTTTCCACTTCCGACTCTCCGAGTGCCGGAGCTTTTCCGGACGACCCCTCGATGATGACCACTACGCCCCCGCTCCCCTGCGATTCTTGGGGTTTGACGATCCGCAGCCGCTCCTCTTCGAGCATCAGCCGGGCCACGTCGAGATTGAGCTTGTCCGCCGCGATCAGCACCGTCGCCGCCTTCACCTTGACCCGTACATCCGGCGAGTCGCGGGCCACCGTCCGCATCCAGCCGAGCAGTTCGACCCGCTCTTCGTAGGACGCCGGGTAGCGTGCGGAGTCGCCGAGCGCTCGACCCACGAGCGACACATCCGCCGACAGCCCGCGATGGCCGACCGAGTAGCATTCCCCCTCACCCCCGCCGGCCAGGGGGGGCAGCGGAATCCGGGTGTGCGCGTCCGTGTGAGCGTCCGCGCGTCCCCCCTCTTCTTCCGAGTCCGCTTCCGGGTGGCTCCCAGCAGCAGTTGATCGGGGAGTACCGGAAGTGGCTTCGGGGAGTGTCGGCATAGTGCCGGTGATTGTGGCCCGCGTTGTTGCCCGAGCGTGAGGGCAGAGTCGGACTACCCCATCGTCGCCGCGACTTTCGCCGCCGTCTTCAGATCGGTGCCGGCGTATCGCCCGGTGACTCCCCGACTCTTGTGACCCATCCAGACGCCCACTTCCGGTTCCGAGAACTCCCGCAGCGCGGCCACGGCCGCACCGTGGCGAATCTGGTACGGCGTGAACACCGGCACCCCCGCGCGCTTGCAGGCCCGTTCGAGGGCGTTGCCGAGGCTATTGTGGTTGTATGGCCGGCGGCGCTTCGAGAGGAACAGGAACCGTTCGGGCTTCATTTCGAGGGCTTTGAGTACCGCTTGGCTCCGCTTGCCGAAGAAAAGGACGCGGTCAAAACCCTTGCGCGCCATCTTGTGATTCGTGCGGACCGCCGCCCACATTCCGGAGGGCAATTCGAACTCCTGCTTCTTCGCCGTGAGGATATTCCCGGTGCGGACCACATCGGCGCCGAGGAGCGTGAGAACTTCCGACGGCCGAGAAGCCGTGAGCCAGATCAATTCGCAGGCGGCGCGGGACGCCGGGAGCAGGAAGGGCAGGGCGGCGCGGAAGTCGGATTCGGAGACTGGGGTTTGCACCTTGGCCGGCCTCACCTGCCCGGCTTCGGTGCCTTGGGTCGGCGGCTTGACGAGGGCGAGCATCGCCGGTTGCGTCTCGTCCACCTTCCCCTTGATCGCGGCCCAGGCGAAGAGGTCGAGCAAGGTTCGCCGGCACTGCCCAATGACCCACGCCGAGTAGCCGAAGTTGCAGAGAGTCGTCTGCCAATCGAGGAATTCGCCCGCGGTGAAATCGGCGGCGCGGCATTGCTCGTAGGGGCCGGGCTCTTCCTCGGTGCCGAACAGCAGGCGCTCGACGCGATCGGTGTTCGCCGGTCGCTTCGTCGGTGCTTGCGGAGATTCGAGCCAGTCGCACCAAATCGAAATCAGGTACGGGGAATCCTCCAGGTGCGCACGGGGATCGACCTGCCAGAGGGCGCGCAGATCTTCGAACCGCTTGACGGCCTGCGGAGTGGGCTTGTCCTTCGCGTGATCCCAGGGGCCGAGATAAATCTTTCGGCCGAGGTAGCTGACGTAGGCGCCTTTCGCCTTTTTCACGATCCGCAATTCGTGGGGTTCGCGGGCACGGCGACTCATGCGGCCCTCCATTCGGGGGTACGTTGAGGGGGTACCCCTTTATTTTCGCACGGGAAAAAGCGGTCGGATATGTCGGTTGAAATGGCACGGCCCCCTAGGATTAATAGGGGGCCGTGCGAACTGGAGCGAAGGGGAGTTGAACCCCTGGCCTCTGCAATGCGAATGCAGCGCTCTACCAACTGAGCTACCGCCCCCGATCTACATACAATATTAGGGGTTCCCGCGAAATCGGACAAGGGGAATCGGGAAGCCGACCCGTGAACCCTCACTGAATCGACCAACCTGCAACGCAACACAGAATCCCATCAAACGTCGCCCCTGAGTTCCAACGGTATGGCCAGCTCCGCCACTTCGATCGTGCTCTTTGTCGGCGTGCAAAACTTGCGACGCGGGCGGGTCGCCGAGATCCTCTTCAATGCGGCGGCGTCGAAAATGAACTTGCCATGGTGGGCGATCTCACGCGGGTTGACGCCGGGTTCCGGGGCGATGTCGAAGGACGCACTCGACTTTGTGGCACGAGCGGGGATCCGAGATTTAATGGCCACGGCCCGCAAATCTCAAGCGTTGGAACCCGGCGACCTGGACACGGCGGCGAAGATCATCGCTTTCGACGAACACGCCTTCCGCGTGGTGCAACCAGCACCCGATGAACGAGTGGAATTTTGGAACATCAAAGACTTCGTCGCCCTCGACAGCATGGTGAACAGTTTGATCGCGCGCCTGCTGGGGGGTCGTGGGTCGGCTCCGGAACCGAAGGCCGAGCATCC